>JAJEDS010000038.1 GCA_022821365.1 Dehalococcoidia bacterium
CCGCTCATTTCCGCTCATTTCATATTTGGAGGCTTTTCCCTGACGGATGGAGGGCCCTCCCATATCCTGCCTGGGTCAAGACACAAACCAACGGAGCGATGCCATATTTCCCCAGATTTCAGTGTCTCTATTTCCTGAGGGTAGGGAAAGGGTCAGCTATTGGGCAACAGGCAAATGTCAGTAACCTGGAGATAAAAAGCAGGTCCAGAGGACCACAGGGGCTATCACACAAGTGCTGCCCAGGAGATATCGAGAATGTCCCCACCGGAAAAACGCGCCGCCAAGGCCAGGGCGGAGGAACGGGACGAAGCACCACAGGTGTATCCCCCGGTTAGCCCAATAAAGGCTGTCAGAACAATCAGGCTATTGGAGAGGCGTGCCGTCGTACCACTTGTCGATTATTCGCTGGGCAATGTCCGCGATTCGCGGGTTGGAGGCGTCCCGCACAAAGGCCTTTTCCACGTAGCAGATGGCCCACCGAAAGCCGTAGCAGCGATCCGGCCCTTCCCGGTCAATACGCAGTTTATACAGCCTGGCAAAACCCTGGCGGAACTCCGCTTCACCCAGTTGTTCGTAGAGTTCCTGGTATAGGCCCGCCCCTAAAGGCAAATGGCAATTAGACTTTCGGAGTTCCTGATATTCGGGCGTGGGCGTAAAACGCTCGCGGTACACTTCTTCCCACTCTGAAATGTTAGCGACCACGGCGCAGTCCAAATCCAACGTAGCGGGCCTGCCAAGGCCTTCCGGCAACCTCTCGGATGTTATCGTTCTCAGAAGCTCAGGAGCGCCAGCCCGGTGCCACCGAGGCGACTGACCCCAGTAGGTATTGGCCACCATGTGGGCCA
Organism: Dehalococcoidia bacterium; assembly: GCA_022821365.1. Lineage (GTDB taxonomy): Bacteria > Chloroflexota > Dehalococcoidia > Lucifugimonadales > UBA3495 > Bin22. The sequence continues at coordinate 846 of JAJEDS010000038.1, forward strand.
TAACTTCCGGGGATTCCGCATGCCTGGAATTTGCCTTGATTATGGCGTGGTGCCCGCCGACAGCGCCCCCGGGTTCCCTTTCCGGGATTACGACAGCCAGAAATCTCCTGGGATAAGGAATTTCCATGAACTCTTCCTGGATCCTGACCGAGTGCTCAAGCAGGTCCAGGGTCCTCTCGTACCCTCCCTCAGGACTTACCACGGCCACCTCCATCGGGCCCGAGCCGGACAGGCTGAATGTGCGCGCCTCTATGGTGAATTGGTCGGGGTTTAAAGTCTCGGCGGCCTCGTGGCTCGGCGTTCCATGCAGGTCGGCAAGAACGGCGACGATCCTGGCCTCGTCCCTGGTTATGCCGTCGGCGATGCGGGGGTGGTCCATCATCTCCTTGAATCCCTCATCGCTTCGGATTAGAAGTCTGCCCAGGGAGAAAAGGGCCACGGGAATGGGGCCGTCTGACTTCTGGAGGAAGGGCATCTCCAGCAGCCGTATGGTGTTCCTTTCGTCATGTATCGCATTATTGTTGGAGGCCATGCTGCGGATTCTATGGAGCATTTCCGACTCACGCCCGGCAATGCCGTCCAGGACCCAGGGGCGTTCCAGTACTGCCCTCCAGACCTGCCGGGATTCAATGGCAATCCGGTACAGCAGCCGCACTGCCTCTTCCTCCTCCAAGCTTACGCCGTCAGCAATCCAGGGCACAGCGCTGAACCGGGCGGCCGCGTCAGGATGGGTAATTTCCAGCCTCAACAACTGAATCTGCCAGGCGCGGGTTTCGAGGGATATGCCGTCCTGGCTGCCTGACACCAGGGGGTGGGCCCACAGTTGATCGTAGGCCCCCCTGTTTTCCTGCTGCAAGGTGGCGAGAGCCCGGACAATGAACATAGTGTTCAGACTGCCTATTTGCATGAATTGCATGGAACCGATGGACCTGGCCGATCCAGGGTGGTCCGCCAACTGTTCGATCTCGCTCAGGATGTTATCCTCCAGCAGGTCGACCCCGTCCCGGACCCAAGGCAGGGCAGCCAGGTCCACCGCCAGTTGGGGATTGAACCGGGTGAAATAGGTGAACCTTTTGGCCATGCGTTTTTCGCCGTAAGTGAGGTGGTCTTCCGTCCGGTACAGTCCGAAGAACGGCGTGTGATCCATAAAGGCTATGCCATCCTTGATCCACGGTATGCCGCTGATGGCTTCGGCAGCCTCCGGTTCGGTCAGTCCGAGATATGCCAGGGTGATGAGAAATTCGGTCTGTGCGTCCACCTCCCGATTAGACTTCTCCAGTTGCATTAACAGTTCCCGAATGTGGCGGGGATCGTCGGCGGCCAACTGGGCCAGCTTCTCGGTAATGTCCTCGGCGAAAAATTCCGCGTTCATTTCAACGCCCACGTTCCGGATAAACTCCATCTGGACTATGGCCAGCGCTCCAGCCTCGTCGGCCGCGCCGATGGCGGCCAGGTCGTACAGGATTTCCAGTTCTTCTGAGTTGGAAGGTGGGAGCCACTCGTCCTTGCCGGTTAGAACTCTCTCGGCCAGCCCGGGCGCACGGGCGGCCATGGTCAGCAATGCCTTCAAGACCCGCTCCCGCCGATTGTCGTTTTCGCTGGCATACATTGGGTACCACTGCTGCTGGGCAGCAGAAAATGCCGCGGGACTCACGGTCAATTCCAGCACCGCCAGGGTGAAGTCGCCCAGGGAGGCGTCCTGGGGCGCCTGGCTCCAGCGGGGGTGCGCCAGGAGCCTGCTAAAAAGGGCTGGGTTGTCCTCGGCCAGGGTTGCCAGGGTTCCTACGATCCGGGGATCCGGCGGCCGCGAGGGAACGGAAAGGGGTATTTCGAGAAGCCTTAGGGCGGAAGTTTCGTCCACCGACGCCAGCCGGCTCAAATGATGGATGGACTCCAGGGCATCCTGGTTGTCCCGCCGGCTGGGATTTTCCATCCAGGGCACGGACAGCAGCTTTTCGAACAGGGCAGGCGAGGCATAGGCCAGGTCGGTCAATGTCGCGATATAGGGTCGCTCCCGGCTGATGATACCGTCCCTGACCCAGGGTTGCGCATAGATCGGTTGCTCCGGCCCCGGTATGGGCGTGGCCGTGGGAATGGGCGTAGCCGTCGGTGTCAGCGCCACAGTGGGCATGGGAGTGGGCGTCGCCGTGGGCGTTGGAGTCGGGACAGGTGTAGTGGTTGGCGCGGGCGTGGGCGCCGCCGTTGGTGTGGGCGCCAGCGTAGGGGTAGGTGTGGCCAGATACGACGGGGCTGGCTGGCGCGGAATGGCGACCACGTCGTCCATCGCCAATGTTGGCTGTGCGGAATCCGGCGCCATTGGCAGCGTGGGGACGGCGACAGGAACCGGGGGCGTGGGCGTTTCCAGCGGTGGCTGCGTCTCCGCAACCGGTGCGTTTGGAGGAGCCGGCTGGGCCTCGCCCGTGCAGGCGACCAGCGCTATGCAGGCCAGCAGGGAAAGCAACAGGGCAATGGCCGCCTGCCTTTTGGCCTGCTGATACAACGAATACGCCTTTCCCATCATATCCTCCCACTTCCTCGCCCAGCGTATAAGAGGTCTCGTTCGAGTTTTCCCTGGAACATTGTAAACGGGCTGTCTATAGCTATCGTCCGACTTCAGCAGGGCGGGTAGTGTTCCAATTCAGGTGGTTTCGCGGTGAAACCAGGGCGGCCACAAGGGCCGCCCCTACGTGTCAAGAGGTGCAAACCACCTGAAACGGAACGCTATCGCAGGGCGGCGATGGGCCACGCGCCGGAAAACCGCCTACTTTCGGGTCGCCCGGCCCCGCAGGGTGTACAGGGCCATGCCCATGCTCACAACCCCAACGCCCAGGGTGGCAATGACCCCATCCCGTAAGACTACCCACTGCCAGCCCTCGGTTATCAGGGAGCGCTCGGCGGCCAGGATGTAGGTTACCGGGTTGAAGTCGGCGGTGGTGGACAACCAGGGAGTCATCTGCTCCTGGGGAATGAACAGGGTGGTCATGAAGAGGAAGGGAAAGAAGAGCAGGAATGACAGGTTCACCGCCGCCACGTTGCCCGTCTTGAAGGCAATGGCGTAGGGAAAGCCGTTGAAGATCAGTCCCCAAAGACCGGCCAGCAGCATGAAGGCCAGGATTCCCAACAGGCCCGTTTCGAAGCCGACGCCCACGATGAACCCCATAATGATAACGGGGATGGTAAGGGCCACTATAAGGACGAAGTCGGCCATCAACAGTCCCAGCAGCAGGGCCACCCGGTTCACGGGCGTGATCACCAGGCGGTCGAAGTACCCAGACTGTATGTCCGTTACCACCGTAATGGCCCGGGAAACGCCGGTTACGGCGAAGAGCACGGCCACCGGCAACTGGAAAGCCCGGTAGTCCAGGCCCGGAATGGTCTCCGCAAAGTCCTGGAGGGCGCCCACCGTTACCGCGAACATGAACACGGGAATGAACAGGGCGGGAATCACCGTCTCCAGGTCCCGCAGCATGGCCCGAACCGCCCGGCGGGCCACGGCGAAAATATCCCTGAAGAACCCTGCCTTGCGGGCCCGGACGGTAACCCCGCCTGCGCCTGAAACCACAGCCATCAGCCTCTCCTGCCCTACTCCCGCTGGGGAGACCATCGCCGATTAATCATTATTCCCACTGGCCTCACCTTCAAGTTGCGCAGTTTCCTCCCGCTGCAGCCGGGAGCCGGTAACCTGGAGGAAAACGTCGTCCAGTGTGGGAGTACGCAGGGTCAACTCCCTAACGCCCACACCCATTTCGTTCAGTTTCAGCGCCACACCACTGACCAGCGCGGCCCCGTTGCTGGTGCTGACGGTCAATTCCGAGTCGTGGGCATCCACCGCGTCCACCGCAGCCAGGGCTTCCAGGGAAGCCACAACCTGGGGGAAAACGTTCCCGTCCAGCTTGACGATTATCAGGTCGGAGCCCCGCGAGTGCTTCAGGTCCTCGGGCGTACCCTGGGCGGCCAGCCGGCCCCGGTCGATGATGCCTACCCGGTGGGCCAGGGCGTCGGCCTCTTCCAGGTACTGGGTGGTAAGGAAAATGGTAACGCCCAGGTCCGTATTGATTTTGCCAATTTCTTCAAATATGCGGTTGCGGCTGATGGGGTCCAGGCCGGTGGTGGGTTCGTCCAGGAAAAGGATTTCGGGCTGGTGAATCAACGCCGCCGCCAGGTCCAGCCGCCGCTTCATTCCGCCGGAATAGGTGCCGATCAGCCGGCCCATGGCGTCGCCGATGTCAATAAGGTCTGTGAGGTCGGCCATGCGCGCGGCAATCTCCCTGCCCCGCAGACCGTACAGTCTGCCCTGCAGGGTCAGCAGCTCCCTGCCCGTCTGCTTATCGTCCAGAGCAGCTTCCTGGAGGGCCGCTCCGATGCGCAAGCGCACCTGGTCGGGCTGGGATACCGCGTCGTAACCGGCCACGGTGATGGCGCCCGCCGTGGGGGCCAGCAGGGTGATAAGCATGCGGATGACGGTGGTCTTGCCCGCCCCGTTGGGGCCCAGGAAGCCGTAGATTTCGCCGCGGTGAACTGACAGGTCAACGCCGTCCACGGCCCTGACCGCGCCGAACTCGCGTACCAGTCCCCGGGTTACAATCGCATCGTTTGTGTTGGTCTCAGTCATTATGTGTCAGGTTTCGATTCTAGGACGATTGTGTACGATTTCTTCATATAAATTTCCTGGTGAGAGGCGAAACAGATGCTATTATATACGGATTAAAGCAACTACGGAAAATGCGGCCAGGCAAGTAGTCCAGCCATGTTGGATTGATGGACAAAAGACAAGGCCGCTCATGGTTAGCTTGTCGAACCATGAAAGGGGGGGAATCCTTCGACCTGCCAGAGGCGGACGTTCCGCAGGCTCAGGATGAGCGGGTATGAAGGCAGGATTTTTGCATAATCGTTCCATTTGGTTCCATTTTGGCCCGTTTTGGGGAATCTATCCACGAAGGGCACGAAGGGGCACGAAGATGGGGATTTTTTGATAATGGTTCCATTTGGTTCCGTTTTGGCCCATTTGGGGGGGTTCGCCCCGGGACAGGGTGGCCACAAGGGCCGCCCCTACGAAGGACCCTCACCCCTGCTCCTCTCCCAGAAGGCGAGGGGGGGATGTGTTTGGGTTATGGTTTTATAGTGGAGGGGGGTTATGCGGGTTGGCAAGGGGAGAGTGTCAGGAGCGGGTTGGTGGCGAGGGATTTGTTTGGAGATCGGGCGGGGGACTGACCTGCCAGCATTTCTGAACAGCTACCATTGACCATTGCACCTAGCTATGCTAGTATCCTTACCGCCAAATTGACGGCCTTGTCCCAGACTTTTATAGATTTTTATAGATTTAATGGCTAACCTCCAGCTAACTGATGGGACCCAGTGGCTTTCCCTGCGGGATGCCTGCGACCTGCTCCAGGTCAGCCAGGTTACCCTGCGCCACTGGGCGGACGCCGGTCACCTGCGAGTTTACCGCACCCCCGGCGGCCACCGCCGTTTCGCCCGGGAAGATGTGCTGGCGTTGACCCAGCGCCAGCCTGATACACATTCAACGGAAACTCCCGACAAGCTGGAGGATGCCGCCCTGCGCCGTATCCGCCGCCGCCTGAGCCACGAAGAAGTAGCCCGCCAGTCCTGGTACCAAAGCGTGGAGGAGGAAGGCCGGGACCGGATGCGCCTCTTTGGCCGCCGCCTGCTTTCCCTGCTGGTGCAGGGCCTTCCCCGCCGCAGGGCTTCCGGGCGTCGCCAGGAAGTGCTGGCCGAGGCCCTTATGCTGGGCCACGAGTACGGTGCGGAGATGTCGGAACGCAACGTTCCCCTCAAGGACACGGTGGAGGCCTTTATCTTCTTCCGCACCCTGGTGCTGGATTCCACTGAGAACCGCACCTGGAGCCCTACCCTGGAACTGGCCGACCGGGTACTGGTGGGTGTGGTGGAGTCGTACCAGAAGCGCATGGAAGTATTCCCGCCAGGCCGGCTGACAGTAGAAGAACCCACCGCCCAGACCATCGGAGGCTGACAAGAAAGTTATGGACTTGACCGACCGCAAGCTGCTTAACCTGATCCAGAGCAAATTTCCCATGGTTGAACGCCCCTACCAGGAACTGGGCGTGGAACTGGAAATCGGTGAGGAAGAGGTAATTTCTCGCCTGGACGAATTGAAGCGGCAGAACGTGGTGCGCCAGATCAGCGCCATTTTCGATACCCGTCGCCTGGGCTACAAGACCACCCTGGTGGCCTTTGCCTATGAACCGGACCAATTGAACGCCGGCGCCCTGTTCATCAATCGCCACCCCGGCGTCAGTCACAACTACGCCCGGGAAGGCTCCTACTACAACCTGTGGTTCACCCTGGCAGTCCCGCCCGACGGCGACCTGCAGGGCACGGTTGAGTGGATGGCCCAGGAGACAGGTGCCCTTAATTTCCGGGTGATGCCCACCCTCCGCTTCTTCAAGATTGGTGTCAACTTCGACATGGTCCAGCAGCGCAGCGCCGCCCACAACTACAGCCCGGACAATGTTGGCGAGCGCACCCCGGTCCCGGACTGGAACCAGGCCCAGGCAGTTTCCGAGTTTGACAAGTCAGTCATACGAGAACTCCAGGAAGACCTGCCCCTGGCGCCCCGTCCCTTTGACGCCATGGCCAAAAGGCTGGGGATGGATACGGCCCAACTGTTCGCCCTGGCCGACGAATACCAGGACCGCAAGATTATGCGCCGCTTCAGCGCGGTGTTGCATCACCGCCGGTCCGGCTTCCGGTCCAACGCCATGGTGGTGTGGCAGGTGCCGCCGGAACGGGCCGAAGAGGTGGGAATGACCATGGCCCAGCACTCGGCAGTGACCCACTGCTACGAACGGCCAACCTTCCCCGACTGGCCCTACTCCCACTTCTCCATGATTCACGCCACCACCCCCGAGGAGTGCGAACAGATCGCCAGCGAAATCAGCGAAGCCACCCAGATAAAAGACAATTTGCTCCTCTATAGCACCCGGGAATACAAGAAGACCCGCGTCCGCTACTTCGTCGAGGACTACGAGGAGTTCTGGGAAAGCGAACCGGAACCGGAACTGGAAGAGGCTGTCCAGGATTAGACAATGATATTTGTCCACGAAAGAACACGAAGAGTCACGAAGATATGCTGACATTTTTTCTCTCTTCGTGAACCTTCGTGTCCTTTGTGGATAAAAGAGACAAAAGAGGAGACCCATGCCCGACTACTACCCCGTATTCCTGAACCTGGCGGGGAAGCGCTGCGTCATTATCGGCGGCGGCACCATTGCCCAGGGTAAAATCGGCGGCCTGCTGCGGGCCGGCTGCCAGATAACCGTCATCAGTCCTGACGCCACGCCGGGGATCAGGCAGGCCGCCCAGCGGGGTGACGTTACCTGGCTGGAGCGCACCTACCAACCGGGCGATCTGGAAAGCGCCTTCATCGGCGTGGCCGCCACCAACGTCTGGCACGTAAACCGGGAAATCTACGAGGAGGCGGACCGGCTGGGCGTACTGCTCAACGTCGTTGACGACCCCGACCTTTGCAGCTTCATCGCTCCCTCCGTGGTCAAGCGGGAGCCGGTAACCCTGGCCATCTCCACAGGCGGCGCCAGCCCCGCCCTGGCCCGCAAGCTGCGGGAGACCCTGGCCCACGCCGAAGCCCTGGAATGGGCCGACCTGGCCGACGTGCTGGCTCAGGCCCGCCGCATCGTCAAGGAAAAGCGCGTGGTCATCGACCCCGAACGGTGGCAGTGCTGCATCACCCGCGGCCTGCTGGAAATGGCGCAGGACGGCCGCAGCGAGGAGGCTCTGGATTTGCTGCTGGGCCAACTGCTGGATGAACAAGCGCCTGGAATGTGCAACAATCTGGACAAGTGCCAGCCCCGAAGCTGCCAGGCCAGGCAGGCTTCCCGGGAGAACTCGAACCGGGCAACGGAGGCCGTGCGGTGAGCCTTCTTGTCCTGGGAGTTAACCACCGGACTGCCCCCGTAGAAGTTCGCGAGAGGCTGACCGTAGATGAGGGGCGTCTTCCGTCCGCCCTGGAATCCCTGGCCAGCCAGGTGGCCCCCGGCGTAATTCTGTCCACCTGCAACCGCCTGGAAATCTACACCCTGACCAGTGACCACACCGGCGACACGGAACCGGTTTCCCAGCTGCGGGAATTTTTGTCCACCTATTCCGGCGTCCCCCAGGCCAACCTGTTTCCCTACCTGTACCAACACCAGGATGCCGACTGCGTCCGGCATCTTTTCCGAGTCGCCAGCGGCCTGGACTCAATGGTGGTAGGCGAGTGGGAAATCCTGGGCCAGGTGCGGGCCGCATTCAGCGCCGCCAGCAGCCCGGGGTCGCAGGCCAGTTACGTCAAGGGCCCCTTGTCCCGCCTGTTCCACCAGGCCCTGCGCGTGGGCCGGCGGGTACACCACGACTCCAGCCTGGGCTCCAACATGGGCGATTACCGCCGCCGCTCCGTCAGCCACGTGGGCGTCCGGCTGGTCCACCGGCTGGTGGGAGACCTGTCGCAGAAGAGGGTCCTGCTCATTGGCGCTGGCAATGCAGGCCAGCTTGCCGGGCGAGCCCTGGCCGCCGCGGGGGCTGCCAACCTGGTGGTCACCAACCGAACCTATGAACGGGCCCAATCACTATCCGAGGAACTGGGGGGAGAAGCCGCTCCCTTTGAGCGCCTGCAACGGGCCGTGAGGGAAGCCGACGTGGTTATCAGCACCACCTCTTCGCCGGACTACCTGCTGCACCGCAACGTTCTCCAGGAAATAATGGAACAAAGGGCCAACCGTCCCCTGCTGATGGTAGACATCGCAGTGCCACGGGACATAGACCCGGAAATTGCGCCTCTGGAAGGCGTCAGTCTTTACGACATAGACGGCTTGAGCCGGACTTCGGATGCCGCCAGCGTGGGCATGGAACCGGAAATAGCGCACGCTGAAGACCTGGCGGCCCAGGAAGCGGCTACATTCATGGAATGGTGGCAGTCCCTCGACGCTATTTCCGCCGTTGCCACTATTCGAGAGTATGCCGAGGAAGTCCGCCGGGCCGAAGTGGAAAAGACTCTTTCGCGCCTGCGTCACCGGCAAGCAGCCAACTCGCAAACAGGCGAAGACCCGGAACTGGAAGACCTGGCCGCGCACCTGGACGCCATGACCGTCGCCCTGGTCAAGAAACTGATGCACCACCCCACCATGTACCTCAAGGAAGGCAACGATCCCGCCCGCCAGGAGGTTATCCGGGAGATGTTCAAAATGGACGGGACCGGTGAACGCCATGGCCGCCGCTAACGAAGAGGGCGCAGAATCCTACCCTACTCCAGGTGTTTCTGCCGGGGCTCAATCCGGTGAGCACGTCCCGGGCATAGTGCGGGTGGGGACCCGGGCCAGCGCCCTCGCCCGACTGCAGACCGACCTGGTCCTGGAACGAGTGCGCCCCCTTTACCCTGACCTGGAATTCCGGGTAATCACCGTCACCACCCACGGCGACGCCAACCAGGCTGCTCCCCTGGCCGGAATGGGCCTGGGGGTATTCGTCAAGGAAATCGAGCAGCAGCTTATTGACGGCAGGCTGGACATGGCGGTCCACAGCCTCAAGGACATGCCCACCCTGCTGCCCGAGGGCCTTGCCCTGTCGGCCTTGCTGCCCCGGGAAGACCCCCGGGACGTCCTGGTCAACCGGTTCGGGCGCCAACTTGAACAACTGCCTCAAGGAGCCCTGATCGGCACCAGCAGTCCCCGCCGCCAGTCGCAACTGCTGAACAGCCGCCCCGACCTGACCGTCGTCCCCATTCGGGGCAACGTGGAAACCCGCCTCCGCAAATCCGAGGGCGAGGAGTGCGACGGCGCGATACTGGCCGCCGCCGGCCTACTGCGGCTGGGCCTGGCCGACCGGGTTACCGAGTACCTGTCTCCCCAGAGATTTGTGCCTCCCCCGGGCCAGGGCATCCTGGCGGTAGAGACCCGGGCCGACGACGACCGGATGGCTGACATCCTGCGGGCCGTTGACCACGCCGCCACGCGCTACGCCGCCACCGCCGAAAGGGCCTTCCTGGAACGCCTGGGCGGTGGCTGCCAGGTTCCGGTGGGCGCTTTCGCCCAGTCCGAAGGCGACCTGATGAACCTGACGGTTTTCCTGGGTTCCCCGGACGGCCAGCAGACTTTCCTGGCCAAAGTGCGGGGCCTGACCCGTTCCCCCCACCAGCTGGCCGCCGACGCCCACCTGGCCATAGTGGAACGGGGCGGGGGAAGGCTTATTGAGGAGTTCGGATAACGGAAGACTCAGCTTACTTGTATGTCATCACCTGAAAGGAAGATAATAATAATCGCAGGTCCCAACGGGGCGGGGAAGACGACATTTGCGAATCAGCTTCTCGCCGGGGACCAGGCAGGGTTTCCCTTCGTCGATGCGGACATCATTGCCCGCGGGCTCAATCCCAGAGATCCGGAATAGAGGCGTTCAGGGCCGGGAGGTTGATGCTTCAAAGGATTGAAGAATTGGCGGAATCGGGGGCGAGTTTTGCCTTGGAGGCGACGCTAAGTGGCTTGGCCTACGCCCGGTCTATTCTCCGTTGGCAAAGTGCGGGCTACCGGGTGGAGCTTTACTTTCTCAGCCTGCGTTTCGCATTTAGGGCCGTGGAACGCGTTAGCAACCGGGTTTCTGAACGTGGTCACCACATTCCCGAAGATGTCATACGCCACAGGTTTGAGGCCGGGTTGAGGAACTTTCACAATAAGTACAAGGATTTGGTGGACTCATGGGTATTGTATGATAACTCTGGCCACACCCGAAACGTGCTGGACAGGGCGTAGGTTAATGACCAATCGAAGTACGCAGGAAATCCAGGAGCAGACCTATACCGGAATAGACATTGAACGGGCAGAGGCGGCCATGCGCCGCGCCGCCATAGTAGCCCGCCGTCGAGCCCTTGAGAACCGGGGCGGGTTAATGATTTACCAGGACGGTGAAATGGTGTGGGAAACGGACCCCAAGCGCATTTTCCCCAAGGGCGTTGAGGTCAAAATATGCGAGTGCGGGCGGGTTACCGTCAAGGATTCCCTGGACCCTTATACCGAAGAGTTCCTCAACAACCCCAGGCTTGAAAAGTACAGGTAGGTGAACGACTTGCCCGGCAAAGTTTTCCTGGTGGGCGCAGGCCCCGGCGACCCCGGCCTCATTACCGTCAAGGGGCTGCGCTGTCTGCAGCAGGCCGACGTGGTGGTGTACGACCGCCTGATGGATCCGGCCTTGCTCCAGTCCGCCTCGCCAGACGCCGAACTGGTATTCGTGGGCAAAGAACGCGGGCGGCAGGCCCTGTCCCAGGATGAAATCAACGACCTGCTGGTGGAGCAAGCCTCCCAAGGCAGGAGTGTGGTGCGACTCAAGGGCGGAGATCCCTTTGTATTCGGACGGGGCGGCGAGGAAGCCCAGGTTTTGGCCCGGAATGCCGTACCCTTCGAGGTGGTGCCCGGCATCACTTCCGCCATCGCCGCCGCCGCTTACGCTGGAATTCCCGTAACCCAGCGCCGCGTCGCCACTTGCTTCACCGTGGTTAGCGGCAGCGAAGACCCTGCCAAGCCCGAGTCCTCCATCCCCTGGGACGTGCTGGCCCGCACCGGCGGCACGCTGGTTGTGCTGATGGGCTGGGCCGCCCTTCAGTCCATCCTGGAAACCCTGCAACGGGAAGGGATGAATCCCGACACGCCCGTTGCACTGGTCCAGTGGGGCACGTGGAAGAAGCAGCAGACGGTGGACGGGGCACTGTCTAACGTGGTGGACAGGGCGAAGGAGGCCGGCCTAACTCCACCCGTGGTTGCCGTAATCGGACCGGTAGCCGGGCTGAGGAAGGAAATCCGCTGGTTCGACCGCCAGCCCCTCTTTGGCAAGAAGGTCCTCATCACCCGATCCCGTACCCAGGCCTCCCGTTTGCGGACTTTGCTGGAGGAGCAGGGAGCGGAACCGCTGGAACTGCCGTCCATCGAAATAGCGCCCCTGGAGGACTTCGCTGAACTGGACGCGGCTCTCGCTCAGTACGGTCTGCTGCCCCTGGAAACACCCTTTGGCACCATCAGCAAGTTCTGGACAATTTTCGCCAGCTCCAACGCCGTTGATGCCGTTTTCGGTCGCATAGACGCTTACAACCAGGACTCCCGGGTTTTTGCCGACTCCATGGTTGGCGCCATTGGTCCGGCTACGGCGGCGGCTCTGATCCAGCGGGGAATCAAACCCGACTTTGTCCCGACCACCTCAGTTTCCGAATCAGTGGTAAAGGAACTGTCCGACCAGGAATGGGTCGGAGTTCCGGTGCTGTTGCCCGGGGCTGACATAGGAAGAGACGTTGTGGCAAAAGGGCTGTCCGACCTGGGCGCCAAGGTGGAGCGGGTAACCGCCTACCGTACCGTCACTCCCGCCAGCGCCGCCCAGGACGCCCGAAAGCTGCTTTCCCAGGGCGTGGACGCCATAACCTTCACCAGTTCCTCAACTGTCCGCAACCTGCTGGAAATCCTGGACGGGGACAAGTCAGCCCTGGAGTCCTCCCTGGTTGCCTGCATCGGACCGGTAACCGCCGGCACGGCGCGAGAACTGGACCTGCGGGTAGACCTGGAAGCCTCTGAGCACACGGTGGAAGGGTTGGTGGAAGCGTTGGTCAGCCACTACCAGTAAGACGGTTTTGTCCAGGAATCTTCACGATTTCCCCTGCCTAATCTCTGTTCGCGACAATTCGTGCCTATTCGTGGATAAGAGAGGAGAGAAAGCATGACCAGTTTCCCCGATATGCGGCTGCGGCGGGTGCGGGAGTTGGAACCGGTCCGCAACCTGGTAAGGGAGACCCGCCTCAACGCTTCCAATTTCATCTATCCCCTCTTCGTAACCCACGGCCAGGGCATCAAGCAGCCCATTGAACCCATGCCCGGAAATTACCAGCTTTCCCTGGACATGCTGGAGGAAGAGATTGCCGAGGTGGTGGACCTGGGCATTCCGGCGGTGCTCCTCTTCGGCCTGCCCGAGGAGAAGGATCCCGTTGGCAGCGGCGCCTACGACCCGGAGGGGATAATCCAGGAAGCCATACGGGTAATCAAGCAGGCCGCGCCCAACCTGATGGTGGTGGGCGACGTCTGCCTCTGCGAGTACACCGACCACGGCCACTGCGGGGTGATTGAGGGCCAGCATATTGACAACGACCGGACCCTGGAACTGCTGGCCCGAACCGCCCTGGCCCAGGTGCAGGCCGGAGCCGACATGGTGGCCCCTTCGGCCATGATGGACGGGCAGGTCCGCGCCATCCGCGAGACGCTGGACGCCAATGGCGAGGAGACGGTGCCGGTGATGGGCTACGCGGCCAAGTACGCATCGGCCTTCTACGGGCCTTTCCGAGTGGCCGCCGACTCCACTCCCCAGTTTGGCGACCGTCGCAGCTACCAGATGGATCCGGCCAACCGCCGTATGGCCATGCGGGAAATTGAGAGCGACATCGCCGAGGGCGCCGACATTGTCATGGTCAAGCCGGCGCTGGCCTACCTGGACGTTATCAAGGAGGCCACTGACCGCTTCGACCACCCCATGGCCGCCTACAACGTCAGCGGCGAGTTCTCCATGGTCAAGGGCGCGGCCCGGCAGGGCTGGATCGACGAAAAGCCGGTAACCCTGGAACTGCTGACTGCCATCAAGCGGGCCGGCGCCGACATAATCATCAGCTACCACGCCAAGGAGGTAGCAAGGTGGTTAAGGGGAGAGGAGTAAGTAGTGCTCCGGTTCGGTTTCGATCCCTCGATATTAAAGCGCAACCGGGGTTTCCGCCTGCCCGAGGGCCTGATTGCCGCCAGTGATCAAACTGCTGGTCAGTGGATCGAGAACCGCCTGCAACCCTGGGGATGGGAAGGAGTAACCCTGAGGTCGTTCCTTCCCGATACCTTTCCTGCTTACGCCCGCATTCTCCACCCTTTCTATCTATACAACGAAGAAAGCCAGCATAGGGGCGAGGGCCAAACCGTCCGCTGGGCAACGGTGGCCGGGTGGAGCGGGGCCACGGTTCACCCCTTGATGCAGATTGAGGGTATTGCCAGAGTCCCCTTTCCTTATCGTGTCGAGTGGGGCGAGTGTCCGGATGAGGGGACTCTTCCCGTTGCGGAGAGTTTTGCCCTGAGTAAATTGCTTCGCGAATTCACCACAACGCCGGAACGCTGCTGCCTGGGCTACTGGGAGGGGAATGGTTACCTTCCAGGAGGGAAAATCAGGTATTTTGGCCATGAAGAGGGCCTGTTATCGAGCCTTGAAGACATGCTGCACAACCTGTGGGAGAAACTTCGACCCTCCCCTGATCTCCTTGCAGGAGTACCTCGCCTGGCCGGTCAACACCGGGAATATCTCATCTATTTCGGCTCGCTGGACATCGTGCCTTCGCTGAGCCGGTACCCGCCGTGGGGGCTGTCGCCGAATATCTGGTGGCCCGAAGACCGGGCGTGGTGTGTCGCTACGGAAGTCGATGCGTACGACACCTTCGTAGGCGGCAGCAATGCCTGCATCGACCGAATCCTGAACAGCCCGGAACTGGAAGCCCTTCCCTTTTCCATAGATGGTCGTATTGACGGGGACGCAGATATGGTTAACACTTAGCTAATCATCAAGACCCTTCCACCAACGAGGTCCACATGAATCAGTCCCGGTCCCAGCAGCTATTCGAACAGGCCCTGCGCTACATCCCCGGCGGCGTTAACAGCCCTGTGCGATCCTTCCGGGCCGTGGCCGGAACGCCTCCTTTCATAGCACGCGGGCAGGGTTCCCACGTTTGGGACGTGGACGGCAACGAATACATTGACTACCTAGGGTCCTGGGGGCCGCTGGTCCTGGGCCATGCCCACCCCGCCGTGGTTGAGGCACTGCACCGCGCCGCCGAGGGGGGTACCAGCTTCGGCGCGCCGGTGGAGATGGAGGTAGAACTGGCCCGCACCATCTGCGAGGCCCTGCCTTCGGTGGACAGCGTACGCTTGGTAAGTTCCGGCACCGAGGCCTGCATGAGCGCCATCCGCCTGGCCCGCGCCTATACCGGCCGCAGCAAGATCATCAAGTTTTCCGGGTGCTACCACGGCCATGCCGACGGTCTGCTGGTCCGGGCCGGTTCCGGCGCCATGACCCACGGCATACCCACCAGCGCCGGCGTCCCCGACGCCTACGCCGCCGAAACCCTGGTGGCCGACTACAACGACATCGCCTCGGTTCAGGCCTACTTCGAGGCCTGGCCCGACGCCATCGCCGGCGTAATTGTCGAGCCGGTGGCCGGCAACATGGGCGTGGTGCCCCCCGCCGTGGGTTTCCTGCAAGCCCTCCGGCAAGTCACCTCCGATAACGGGGCCACGCTAATCTTCGACGAGGTGATTACCGGCTTCCGCATTGCCTACGGCGGCGCCCAGACCCTGTTCGGCATAACCCCCGACATCACCTGCCTGGGCAAGATTATCGGCGGCGGCCTGCCCGTGGGCGCCTACGGCGGGCGGCAGGAAATTATGGAGATGGTGGCGCCCATGGGCCCCATGTACCAGGCCGGTACCCTGTCTGGAAATCCCCTGGCCGTAACCGCCGGATTGACCACCCTGACGGAACTGCAGAGGGATGGGACTTACGAGAGGTTGGAGTCGATGGCAACTCGCCTGGCCGATGGCATCACCCAGGCCTTCGCCCGGGCCGAGGTTCCCGCCACCCTTAATCGCGTCGGCTCCATGATGACCGGTTTCATGAACCCCGGGCCGGTGGACACGCTGGCGCAGGTGGAACAGTCAAACGCGGAACGCTACGGTCGCTATTTTCACGCCATGCTGGAGCGGGGCGTGTACCTCGCCCCTTCCCAGTTCGAGGCGGGCTTCGTTTCCCTGGCCCACAGCGAGGAGGACATTGACCGCACGGTGGCTATTGTCGAGGAGGCCGCGGGAAGCTTGGGTTAGCAGGCGTGTATAATCGGTTTAAGCTCCCATCATTTGATTACGGGCGATTCCAAAATGTCCACTGAAACTGCAAACCGACATTCCGATTTAAGCAGGCGCCTGATTCAACAGGCCAACTACGAACTTGACAAAAAAGGGGATCGGGTCCAGGCCTGTGAAAAGGCTTCGGGCGCGGTTGCCCATGCCGTCAAGGCTATTGCAGAGGAACGGCAATGGCGGCATGGGTCGCACAATCTACGGCGAACAGTCGTAGATTTGGTGTCTGCGGAGTTCCATCTCCCTGATCTAATTTTGCTCCACGCTGTTGCCGACCAATTGCACGAAAACTTTTATGAAGACCGGTTTCATAACTCCCAGCTCAAGGAACGGCTGCAAAGGGCAACGGACCTTGTCGAGCAGCTATGGGAAATCAGGGAGCGGGGGCCAAATCCGGACTTTGTTCCTACTCCAGATCAGCAGCGTACCATCGAGCGACTCGAGCTTTCCGAGGAAGAGGCCTCTACTGACCCATTGATTGATTACCCCCCTCCCCTTCCGCCTTTTGAGCCGCCGGGGGAGTAGCGCGTGGTGTTTCTGGCAAGGTCCTGAGCAATTAACGGGGCGGGCCGATTTACCCACCTTTCTTTATTGGCGAACAAAAGTGGGGGCGGGTTTGAAACCCGCCCCTGTGATATTGGGCCTGCTGTTTAGAGCGGCGCCTTAAGTCCCGTACCTGGCGGCGGCGTTGGGGTCGCTGTATTCCACGCCCTTGGTGGCCCAGAAGGCGGCAGCTATGGCGTCCACCGACGCCACCAGTTCCTCGCAGGCGGCCATGTCAACGGTCTGGCGGCAGCGACCGGCCAGCTTGAGCGCGGCGTTGAAGGAACCGTGCAGATCAAACCCTTCGGGCAGGTTAGGCCAGGCATAGTCGGCCCAGAGTATCCGCAACTCGCGCTTGCACAGCTCGGCGTGCTCTTCCTTCGTCGCCACGTACCGGGCCATGGTGTTGGCGTAGGCCAAGTGATCGTCGCCCTCCTCCAGGGCCTGCATCCGCAGCACCATCTTCTGGACGGTCTGGGCGGCTATCTTGGCAGACACAGGGTCGTAGATGCCGCAGGGGATGTCGCAGTGGGCTTCGGCTTCTTGAATCTTCAACCAGTGGAGCGGGTTAAACATTCTTGCTCTTCCTCAATTCATCAGTTTAGCCCCTGGCTTGGGGCAGTCCCAAGATTACAAGAAATCCCCATCTGGCGCAACCCCCGGCTGTGCGCCGGCGCCATCCACCTGCGCCCGTCGGACAACGCCTCAGTGCTTGACGCTATTCCCTGGGGCCAACATAATGTGGCCCGCTGATACGAGGCCGGGCGTCCGCTGCCGCGGACCATAATCGAAGGCATACCGGTCAAGCCGAGGAGCAAATGGAAGCATCTCTCAGGCGAAAGAGGTTTTTGCTGCTGGGAACTGCTGCCGTGGTGGTACTAACCCTGGCAGCGCTGTACCTGCTGGGCACGGTCCTGCTCACCCTGGGCATCAGCGCGGTAATTGCCTATGTTCTGCTTCCCGTGGCCAAGCTGATGGAGCGGGGCATGCCCTGGAGGCATAACCGCCCCGGCCTGGCCCGGGGTATTTCCGTAGGCATAATTTTCCTGGTCGGACTTGGAGTATTCGCTGGCCTGATAATCGCCGTTGTACCCCCTACCATTGAGCAGGGCCAGCGGTTTATCGAAGACTTCCCCGCCTTCCTTAATAACGCCCGAATAACCATTGAGGCGTGGGTCGCCCACTATGCCGACCTGGTGCCCGCCGACATCCGCGATCAGGCCGAAGAAGCGCTGGCCGGCGCGGGGGGTATAGTCGGGGCCGCCGCCTGGAACGTGGCAAAGCAGACCCTGGGCATAATCACCGGTTCCTTCGCATTTGTTCTTGGGCTGGCCACCGCGCCCGTGCTGGTCTTCTACCTGATGAAGGACTCCGGCCCCATCCGCGAGTCCCTTCACGCACCCTTCCCGACGGCTATCCGGCCCTACCTGCGGGACATTCTCGACATTGCCGACCGCACCCTGGGCGGTTACATCCGGGGTCAGCTTACCCTGTGCGTAATAGTAGGCGTAATTGTGGCCATTGGCCTGCTGTTGCTGGACATTCCCTTCGCGGTCCTCCTGGGCATCGTGGCAGGCCTCACCGAATTGGTGCCCATCATCGGCCCCTGGATCGGCGGCGCGGTGGGCGTGCTGGTAACCCTGGCCACCGCGCCCGACAAGGTGTTGTGGGTAATCCTGCTCTACCTGGTAGTCCAGCTGCTGGAAAACACCCTGCTGGTGCCCCGCATCCAGGCCGACACCCTGAACATGCACCCCATCGCCGTCATCCTGGTCATCACCATCGGCAGCCAGTACTTCGGCCTGTGGGGCGTAATCCTGGGCCCGCCCCTGGTGGCGCTGGCCAAGGACGTGATCATCTACCTGGTCAAGCAATGGAACGAGCCGCCAGTAGTCGAGGGAGATGCAAAAGTGGCGACGGAAGAGCCCGACCAATCGTCAGCGGAGGCCCCGGTGGTTGGGGAAGGAGACGGGTAAGGTTATTCCAGGATTTGACTGGGGAATTCAACATCCACATCATCCAGCTCGGCTCACAATTTATTCGTGAAAATTCGTGGGGATTCGTGGATAAACTACTGACCCGAGCGGAATGCTTCGGGCCTCGCCGCCTTTACCCCCTGTTGCTGGCACTCTATAATGTTGCCAATTTCCACAAGCTGTATCGGCTTCAGGAGGCCCCCGTGACTACCGTTACCGACGTTACCCAGACCACTACTCGCGACGCTGCCACCGTCGCCCGGATGAAACACCGCAGCAACGACGTTACCCAGGGTCCCGAGCGGGCCCCGGCCCGGGCCATGCTCCTGGCCATGGGCCTGACCCAGGAAGACCTGGACAAGCCCTTCGTCGCTATAGCCAACCTGGCCAGCGACGTAACCCCCTGCAACGTCCACCTGTCCCGTTTCGCCCAGGCCGCCAAGGAGGGCATCCGCCAGGCCGACGGCACCCCCTTCGAGTTCGGCACCATCACCGTCAGCGACGGCATTTCCATGGGCACCGAGGGCATGAAGGCGTCCCTGGTAAGCCGGGAAGTCATCGCCGACTCCATCGAGGTGGTAACCTTCGGGGAGCGCATGGACGGTCTGGTTACCATCGCGGGCTGCGACAAGAACATGCCCGGCTGCATGATGGCCATCGCCCGCCTCAACGTGCCTTCCATTTTCATCTACGGCGGCACCATCATGCCCGGCCAGTACCAGGGCAACGACGTAAACATCCAGGACGTTTTCGAGGCGGTGGGCGCCTACGCCAAGGGCAGCATCACCCGAGACGAACTCACCGCCCTGGAATGCGTGGCCTGCCCGGGCGAGGGTTCTTGCGCCGGCCTCTTCACCGCCAACACCATGTCCACCGCCATCGAAATCATGGGCATGTCCCTGCCCGGCGACGCCTCCATCCCCGCCATCGACCCCCGCAAGGTGGACGAGGCGCGCAAGGCCGGCAGCACCCTGCTGCGCCTGCTGGAGGAAGATATCCGGCCCCGGGACATTATGACCCGCCAGGCCTTCGAGAACGCCATCACCGTGGTGCTGGCCATGGGCGGCTCCACCAACGCCGTGCTGCACCTGATTGCCATTGCCAACGAGGCGGGGGTCGAGCTGAACCTGGACGACTTCGACCGCATCAGCCGGAACACTCCCTACATCTCCGATATGCGCCCAGGCGGCCGTTACGTTATGGCCGACCTGCACCGCTACGGCGGCGTTTCCCTGGTGGCCAAGCGGATGCTGGAGGCCGGCCTACTCCACGGCGACGCCATGACCGTTACCGGCAAAACCCTGGCCCAGAACGTGGCGGATATGCCCACCATTGACGACCAGCCGGTTATCTACCGGCCGGACAACCCCCGCGGTCCCACGGGCGGCCTGGCCATCCTGCGGGGCAACCTGGCCCCCGACGGCGCGGTTATCAAGGTGGCCGGCCACCAGGAAAAGGTGTATGAGGGCCCGGCCCGGGTGTTCGAGCAGGAGGAACCCGCCTTCCAGGCCATCCAGCGGGGCGAGATTAACGAGGGCGACATTGTAATCATCCGCTACGAAGGACCCAAAGGCGGCCCGGGTATGCGGGAGATGCTGGCCGTTACCGGCGCCCTTATCGGCCAGGGCCTGGGCGACTCGGTGGCGCTGGTAACCGACGGCCGTTTCTCGGGCGCCTCCCACGGTCCCATGGTGGGCCACGTCGCCCCCGAGGCGGCGGTGGGCGGACCCATTGGCCTGCTGCGGGAGGGGGACATTGTCACCCTGGACATTCCCAACCGGCAGCTTAACGCCCGCCTGACGGAAGAAGAGCTTGCCGACCGGCGGGCCGCCTGGCAGCCCATCCCGCCCAAGTACACCTCCGGCGTTCTCGCCAAGTACGCCAAGCTGGTCTCTTCCGCCGCCGAGGGCGCGGTAACGCGGTAGAAACGCCCTTTTTATCCACGAATAGCCACGAATTTTCACCAATTGTTACGTATCATTGGTGTCAATTCGTGCTCATTCGTGGATAAGTATCTTCTTCGCGTATGAAGACCGAAGAGAGCAATGATGAACTGTCCGCAGTGCGGCTATTCTTATACACCAGGAAACAGATTTTGCGGCAACTGCGGCCATAACCTAGCCGAGGTTGACGCCGCCTACGATGTTCCTCCCCGAACCCAGACCCCCGATGTTCCGGTGTCTCCAACCACTACCCCGGTGGAGCCCCCCGTAGATTCCGTTGTCCCACCGCCGCAGGACATCATCTGTCCCCGCTGCCACCGGGCCAACGACGCCGATTCGGCTTTCTGCTTCGCCTGCGGCTTCCCCATGCTGGCGGGAAGGCAGGAACAACAGGACAGGGACCGGCTGCCCGCTTTCGAACTGGGCGTCCCCGGCAGCTTCTGGTTCAGGTCGCTGGCCTACATCATCGACTCACTGGTTATCGTGCTGCCCCTGGTCTTTGTGTGGATAATTCTGGGGCAACCCGTACCCGAGAATTTTGACCAGATCATGAACCCGCCGGAAGGGTACGACCGGCTGCAGGTGCTGGTCCTCTTCCTGACCATGGCCTACGACACGGCCCTGATAACCTACTTCGCCACCACCATAGGCAAGCGCGCCTTCGGCCTTTACGTGGTGCGGACCGACGGTTCCCGGGTCGGCTTTGTCCGGGCCCTGGCCCGCCACGTTCTGACCGCCCTTTCCGCCAACCTCACCCTGGGCTTCATCTTCCTGTTTGTTTTGTTCCGCGAAGACCGGCGGGGCGTCCACGACCTCATCTGCGATACGGTGGTAATCCGGCGGCAGCGGCAGCGTACAAGTCCAGACCCCGAGCGCCGGTAGTCCAATACCGCTCATCCCCTTACAGTTTACTTACTTCAGCCTAGCCAAAGGGTGCTCATCAAGACTCGAAAAGGAATCAACCAATGACAAGCGCCGTCCTCCTCACCATTCACATAGGCGCGGGTTCCCTTGCCTTGCTTACCGCTGCCATCGCCGTATTCACGCCCAAGGGCCAAAAATGGCACGTACGTTCAGGTAGAATTTACGCCATCGCCATGGCATTGGTATTCTTGACTGCGGTACCCCTGGCCCTGCTGGGCGCCAGCATATTCCTGCTGCTCATCGCATTTTTCAGCTTTTACCTGGTCTTCGCGGGGTGGCGATTTGCCCGAAACCGGCGGGGCCGGCCCCACGCCATTGACTGGGCTGCTACGGCCATAGTGCTGACCACCGGCCTGGGCATGGGGGTTTACGCCGGGGTGCTGGCCGGTTCGGGCGATTCCCAGTGGGTTACCATGACCGTCTTCGCGGGCATTGCAGTCGCCCTGGGAGTTGTCGACGGCCTGTACCACTTCCAACAGAGGGCAACCGGCGGTCGGCGTATATCCCGCCACCTAACCGGCATGCTGGCCGGCACCATCGCCACCATAACCGCAGTGCTGGTGGTCAACGTGGAGACCAATCCCCCGTGGATTGCCTGGATTCTGCCGACGGTGGTCATTACTCCCTTTATCGCCTGGTGGAACATCAGGGTTGCGCTCCAATACCGCGCGGGCCGGCAGGCCTGACACTTTGGCGCCGCAAGCGAGGTTGTTACGTGCCTGAAGTGATTCTTTACATAGCTTCCAGCCTGGACGGCTACATTGCCCGTCCCGACGGCGCCGTGGACTGGCTGGACGAGGTTGCCGTCCAGGAAAATGGCGATCAGGAGGACTTTGGCTACGAAGAGTTCTACGCCGGCATAGGAACAGTGTTGATGGGACGGGCCACCTATGAGCAGCTTTTGACCTTCGACGTGGATTACCCATATCCAGGGACCGCGGGCTACGTTTTTTCCCGCACCAGGGCCGGCGAGAGGGATGACAACGTGGAGTTCGTTGACGGCGCCGACATCCCCCAATTCATCGCCAGCCTGAAAGCGACGTCTGACAAGAACATCTGGCTCATCGGTGGTGGGCTGCTGATACAGGAGTTTCTCAGGCATGACCTGGTTGACCGGTTCATAGTTACGGTAATGCCGGTGATCCTGGGAGAGGGCATTCCCATGTTTCCGCCGCCCACACCCCAGATTGGCCTGGAGCTGGTGGAGACCCTGCCATTCCCCCGCGGAATGATACAGCTGACCTACCGGCGCGCGACCCATTCTTGAATTCGAACCGGCAGCCCGTCGGCTCTGGGGGGAGTA
>JAJEDS010000165.1 GCA_022821365.1 Dehalococcoidia bacterium
ACCGGGAGCCCCTTCCTGGTGGGACTCATCGCCTCTGCCCGTATGGGCATGAACTTCCTGGCCCTCTTTTCCGGCGCCATCGCCGACCGGCTGCCCCGCCACCGGTTGCTGACCGCTGTCGAACTGGTCCTCACCGGTCTCGGTTTATCCGTGCTTCTCCTTATGCTCACCGGTTTCCTGGAGGTCTGGCACCTTTTCGCCATCACCCTCAGCGCCGGCCTGGTTCGGATTTTCCAGATGCCCACGGCCCAGGCCCTGATCGGCGATACCCTGCCGCAGGACAAGATCAGCAACGGGGCCGCCCTCAGCAGCATGGCCCAGAACCTCTCCACAATTCTGGGCCCCTTCATAGGCGGACTCCTCTACAAGACCTGGGGCCCGGAAGGGGGTTATACCGCTGTGGCCCTGCTCTATTTCACCAGCGCCATCTGCGCCTCCTTCGTCAGGCCGGTACGCATATCCGAGGCGCCCCGGCGAGGATCTGTGCTGCGTACGGTGATGGAGGGATTGCGTTACGTCAGAGGCCAGCAAATATTATGGGCCACCCTGGCCATCGCCGTGGTTATCAACCTGACCGGCTGGCCTTTCCACACCGCCCTGCTGGCTATATTTGCCGGCAACGTTCTCGGTACCGGTCCCGACGGCCTGGGCCTCCTTACCGCCGCTTTTGGCATCGGGGCCCTTTGCGGTTCCATCGTCTGGGCTTCCTTCCGCAACCTGCGGCACATTGGCAAACTCATGATCCTGTCGGTGGTCATCTGGCACGGCAGCATGCTGGTGTTCGCACTCTCCAGTTCCTTCTACCTCTCGCTGGCCATCCTGTTGTTCACCGGAGCCGCATTCTCCTCCACCCAGGTGATGATGCTCACCGCCATGCTCCGCGCCACCCAGGCCGAGTACCGGGGCAGGGTACTGGGATTGCGCGTCCTGGCAATCTACGCCTACGTCTTTGGCGGCGCCGGCGCGGGCTGGATGGCCGGCGCCTGGGGCGCCCCCGCCTCCGCCATGATCATCGGCGTAACCGGCGCCGCGCTTACCCTGGTCCTGGTGGCGTTCACCCCCCAGCTGAGGCGGGCGTAACCGGCAGCCCTTCAATTAGCGCTTGGCGACAGGGTTGTTGACAACCGCAAGCGCCAACACTACGCTGAACACGCGCTTCACAAAGGCTGCGAAGGCAGTCCCCTGTGTGTTCCCGCCAAAGCCGGGAGGAATATGAGATGACCGCAACTGCCAGTGAACGGGTAATACTTACCCACCGGACCAACAATAAGCACGACTTCACCATTGAGTTGTTGCTGAACTACGGTACTGAGGAAGACGAATGGGTCGGAGTCTGCAATCAACTGGGAATCGCCGCCAATGCGGCTTCACTGGATGAAACCAAAGAGATACTCAAAGACCTCATTTTGCTCCGGTTGAATGGCATAGAGAGTCTGACCAGCATTTGCGATTATTTGTCAGAAAACGGGGTAACGATATTGGAACCGGAAAGTCCGCGGGACGATGAATCCGGCTTCATATTGACCACAGCTGCATCGGGACTTTAGTGTGACGATCAGCGGACGCGCCCTGATTGCCTTGCTGGAGCGAAACGGCTGGCGAATCTTGCGGAGAAGCAATCATGGGGTGTTTCTCTCCAGGCAGTTTCCGGGAGAGTCAAGGCCCAGGACGACCGTAGTTCCGGACAACACCAGGGACCTGAAGCCGGGAGTACTGGCGCAGATTCTCGGTCCCAAGCAGACCGGCTTGGGAAGAGCCGAATTGGAACGTATGATGAATGAATAACCGCTCCCCCAACCACAAGGAGGCTCAGCATGGCCCGATTGCCCTACGTAACCCGCGACATGGTTCCCGAAGAATTCCGCGAAGCCTACGACGAAGTAACCGGCGGCGACGTCATCACCGTTGGCCCCGGCTCCATGACCATCTACAGCCCCGAAATGACCCGCCGCCGCGCTGGATTGACAGCCTACCTGCGCTACGAGACCACCTTTCCTCGCCGCATCCTGGAGCTGACCATCATCGCCACCGCCCGGGCTATGGACTGCCCCTTCATCTGGAACGACCATGTTACGGCGGCCCGCAACGAAGGAGTCAGCGATGCCCTGATTGACGCCCTGCGGGATAAGCAACCTTTGCCCGACATTGGCGACGACGAACGGGCCGTAATCAACTACATCAACGAGTTCTACGCCAACCACCGGGTTAGCCCGGAGACTTTCCAGGCTGCGCTGGACCAATTCGGCCCCCAGCACCTGGTGGAGTTGACGGCGCTGATGGGCAGCTACGCCCAGACCGCCTTCGTGCTCAACGCCTTTGAAGTGGAACTGCGGGAAGGGATTGACGAGACCGTATTGCCCGTTTAGGACATGGCCTTATAGCCCCTTGTTTGGAACGAATGAAGAATGAGTAGCCCCCCAAATTCTAAATCGCAGGAGGTTTGACATGGCCCGACTGCCCAACGTAACCCGCGACATGGTGCCCGAGGAATTCCGCGAAGCCTACGACGAAGTTACCGGCGGCAACGTAATCACCGGCGGCCCCGGTTCCATAACCATCTACAGCCCCGAAATGGCCCGCCGCCGCGCCGGTTTGACAGCGTACCTGCGCTATGAGACCACCTTCCCCCGCCGCATCCTGGAACTGGCCATCATTGCCACCGCCCGGGCCATGGACTGTCCCTACGTGTGGAACGCCCACGCCCCGGCCGCTCGCAGCGAGGGGGTCAGCGACGCCCTGATTGACGCTCTGCGGGAGAAGCAACCCCTGCCCGACATCGGCGAAGACGAACGGGCCGTCATCAACTACGTCAACGAGTTCTACGCCAACCACCGGGTTAGCCCGGAGACGTTCCAGGCGGCTATGGACCAGTTCGGGCCCCAGCACCTGGTGGAGTTGACTGCGCTGATGGGCAACTACGCCCAGACCGCCTTCGTACTCAATGCTTTCGAGGTGGAACTGCCTGAAGGCACCACCGAACCGGTGCTGCCCGTTTAGCCGTTAAACAAAGGGGGGATGGGCTGACCGCAGGGGCAGTTGGCGAACCGTCCCTGCACCCCCTCACCAGCCCTCCCCCGACAGGGCGAGGGAACTCTGCAATATTCTAAGGGAGAATTGCCATGCGACTGGAAGGTAAAGTAGCCCTAATCAGCGGCGGCGCCCGGGGCCAGGGGGCCTGCGAAGCCCGAATGTTCGCCGCCGAGGGCGCCAGCGTCGTCTTCGGCGATATCCTGGACGACCTGGGTCAGCAGGTGGAAGCGGAAATCCGCGAACTGGGCTGCGAGGCCACCTACGTGCACCTGGACGTTACCTGCCAGGAAGAGTGGGAGGCTGCGGTGCGGACGGCGGTGGAACGCTACGGCAAGCTGGACATCCTGGTCAACAACGCCGGCATCTGCAGCTGGGGCAAGCTGGAAGACTCCAGTGGCGAGGAGTGGGACCGGATAATGGACGTCAACGGCAAGGGCGTCTTCCTGGGCACCCTGGCCGCCATACCGGAGATGAAGCGGGCCGGCGGTGGCTCCATCATCAACATTTCGTCCATCTCCGGCCTGGTGGGCCAGGACACGGTGACGGCCGCATACAACGCGTCCAAGGGCGCGGTGAGGCTGCTGACCAAGACTACCGCCATCCAATACGCCGCTGACGGCATCCGCGCCAACTCCGTCCACCCCGGGTCCGTGGCCACGCCCATGACTGCCGAACGCCAGTCCGACCCGGAAATCCTCCGCCAGAGCGAGGCCCGCATTCCCCTGGGCAGGGTGGGCCAGTCGGAAGACATTGCCTACGGCGTCCTCTACCTGGCATCCGACGAGTCATCCTTCGTCACCGGCAGCGAACTGGTCATCGACGGCGGCTTCACGGCCACGTAGTCCGAAAGTCTATCCACGAATGACCACCAATGGGCACGAATGAATGCTTGCTTGAAGCCAAGCCCCATTAGTGAATCTTCGTGGTCCTTCGTGGATAAAAAGAAGAGGTAGCTTATGGTTGCCGAAATGCAGGGCCTGGTTGACTCGGAGCGCGGCCTGGTGAGCCGCCGCATCTTCATTGAACCCGACATTTACCAGCAGGAACTGGAACGCATCTTCGCCCGCTGCTGGCTGTTCCTGTGCCACGACAGCCAGATTCCCAACCCCGGCGACTATTTCACCACCTACATGGGCGAAGACCCGGTGCTGGTGATGCGGGACAGCGGCGGGGCCGTCAACGCCTTCCTTAACGTTTGCCGCCACCGGGGCAACCGCCTGTGCCGAGCCGACTTCGGCAACGCAGCCACCATTACCTGCGCATACCACGGCTGGACCTTCGCCAACAACGGCAAGCTGGTGGCCGTCCCCAATCTCCAGGACGCCTATTTCGGTGAACTGGACCTGGACCAGTGGAACCTGATCCCCGTGGCCCAGTTGGACAGCTACCGGGGCATGATCTTCGCCACCTTCGACCCCTACGCCCCACCCCTGCGGGAGTACCTGGGCGAGATGGCCTGGTACCTGGACAGCTTCTTCGACCGCAGGGAGGGTGGCGTGGAGGTGATCGGCGGCGTCCACAAGTGGGTGGTGCCCTGCAACTGGAAGCTGCCGGCCGAGAACTTCGGCGGCGACGCCTACCACGTCTCCTGGAGCCACCTTTCCGCCATCCGCGCCGGCTTCGCGGGAGACTTCCGGCTTCGTTCCAGCACTGGCGGCACTCTTATCTCCCCGGGCCAGGGGCACTGCGTCATCACCCTGGGCGGCGGCGACATTGCCGAAGCCCCGGAACCGGACCTCATCGCCTACGAACAGGCGACCCGCCCCGAAACCGTCAGCCGGCTGGGGCCCCGGGCCGAGCAGGTCAGCCCCATCGTTGCCACCGTCTTCCCTAACCTGTCCATTATCCGCTCCACCTCCCACTCTTTCCGGGTCTGGCATCCAAAGGGGCCTGGCGAAATTGAAATCTGGTCCTGGGTTTTCGTGGACAAGGCCGCCCCGCCTAATGTAAAGGATGCGCTGCGGGTCAATGGCCTGCGGGGCTTCGGCCCGTCGGGCACTTTCGAGCAGGACGACATGGACAACTGGCAGGAATGCACCCACACGTCCCGAGGCGTGGTCTCCCGCCGTTTCGACCTGAACATGCAGATGGGGCTGGGCCACGAGCAGTACCGCCCCGACCTGGGCGGCTGGGCCAGCGACTATCGCCTTAGCGAAAGCAACCACCGCCAGTTCTACCGCCGCTGGGCCGAGCTTATGGCGGCCGAAAGTTGGGAAGACCTGTAGGCGCGGCGGTACTTTACAAAGAGAAGCGGAGGAACGGAGTGTCCCAGAGTCCGCTCTGCGAAACTCTCTGTCTCCGTTTCTCTTTGTGAAACACTTAAAACCAGGAAAGCAAGGCTGAAGATGACGCACGACCTGCTCCGCGAAGTTGAACAGTTCCTCTACCGAGAGGCCCGCCTGCTGGACAACCGCCAGTTGCACCGGTGGGTGGAGTTGCTGGCCGACGATTTGCGGTACTGGATACCCCTGCGCAGCAACGTCTATCCCTCCAGCAGCAAGTCCATCGCTTCCCTGGACGAAGCCCGGCAGGAGGAGCGGGAATTCACCGAACCCCACGAGTTGGCAATTATGGACGAGACCCGCGACACCCTGCTCCGCCGCATCGAACGGCTGGACAGCGGCCTCGCCTGGGCCGAAGACCCGCCGTCCCGCACCCGCCGCTTCATCTCCAACGTGGAACTGGAACTAACGGACAACCCCGAGGAAATAAGAGCATATTCCAACTTCATCATGTACCGCACCCGCGGCGAGCGGGAGGAAGACTTCTACGTCGGCAGCCGGGAAGACATTCTGCGGCGCTCCGGCAGCGGCTGGCTCCTGGCTTACCGCAAGGTTGTCCTGGACCAGACCGTCCTCTCCGCCAAAAACGTCAGCAACTTCTTTTAGGTGCGGCTTCCGCGTCCCTTCCCCTTTGGTGGGGTAATGCCAGGACAAATGTGACACCTTCGTGAAGGTTCTCACCACCACCCACGCCGAGGGCCAAAACTATAGCAAGAATCCGCTATAGTATTGGCAACTACGGACCATTTGCGAAAAGGAGAACCTGATGGAGATCGGTGTCATTAACTTTGTCACGGACTACTCAATGCGGCCTGCAGATCTGGCAGTGGCTTTGGAGGAACGGGGATTTGAGTCCCTCTGGGTCCCCGAGCACACCCACATTCCCGCCAGCCGCCGCAGCCCCTGGCCCGGCGGGCCCGACCTGCCCCGCGAATACTGGCACTCCATGGATCCCTTCGTCGCCCTGGGCGCCGCCGCCGCCGTCACCACCACGCTTAAACTGGGCACCGGCATCTGCCTCATCGTCGAGCGCGACCCCATCATCACCGCCAAGGAAATTGCTACCCTGGACATGATCTCCGAAGGCCGCTTCATGTTCGGCATTGGCGGCGGCTGGAACTCCGAGGAAATGGAAGACCACGGCACCAACTTCCGCCGCCGCTTCCGTCTGCTGCGTGAACGTGTCCTGGCCATGAAGGCAATATGGACCGAAGACGAGGCCGAATTCCACGGCGACTATGTAAACTTCGACAAGATTTGGTCCTACCCCAAGCCCGTTCAGAAGCCCCACCCTCCCATCTTCATGGGCGGCGACGGCCCCACCACCTTCGACCGCGTGGTGGAGTTCTGCGACGGCTGGATGCCCATAGCCCGCGGCGCCGCCCAGCCAGGCATTCTGGCGGAAAAAATTGCTCTGCTCCGCAAGCAGGCCGAGGAAGCCGGACGCGACCCCAACAGCATCCCGGTCTCCCTCTGCGTTTTCGAGCCGCCCCAGGAGGACACTGTCCCCATGATGGCCGAGGCCGGCGTCGACCGCCTGATTTTCTCCCTCCCCTCCGATGAGCGGGACAAGGTGCTCCCTATCCTCGACTACTACGCAACCCTGATCCCCCGCTAGGGACTCAAACAGACACACCAACCTAACCTTCTGCCGTCGAAGGGGGGAAGGTTAGGTTGAAGGTGACACCATCCTACAAGGAACCTCTCCATAAGCGCCTGGCCTCCATCCCGTTGGCCCTGAGCCTGTTGAAGGGACATCCATCCCAACAATCCACCAAAAGTCTCTTCCCTCCATTAACGGGGAAAGTTATCATTGGGGTTGGACCCGCTCATGAGAAACCACACCCCTGAACACCATCCCCCTCTTCCGTTGGGAGAGCGGCCGAGGATGGGTGCCAAACCCAAACCCTGTAAACTGCTCCCGAACCAACAGCGCCAAATCCCCCTTGGAGGAAACTATGGGTTGGTCAAGCCACCACAAGGACGGCCTCATCTACCACGCTCCCCAGAACGCCTACCGGGGCTACACCCTGCTTACCACCAACGGCAGCAACTATGTCAAGCTCATAGACATGGAGGGCCGGGTCTGCCACCAGTGGTATTACCCCGAACGGCTGGGCTACGGTTATCTGCTGGACAACGGCAACCTGCTGCTGCGCACCATAAGTTCCCGGGCCGGCGGCCAGCGCAGCGATGCCGGCCCCCGCTCCGGGGCCATTATCGAGCTGGACTGGGATGGGGTTGAGATCTGGCGCTACGAGAACCCCCTGCTGCACCACGACTTTGACCGCCTGCCCAACGGCAACACCCTGGTCCTGCTTTTTGAGCCGCTGGACCGGGAACTGGCCGCCAGCATTCGCGGCGGCGCGCCCAACGCCGACCGCGAAGTGGAAATGCTGGGCGACCTGGTGGAGGAAATCACGCCGGAAGGAGAGACCGTCTACTCCTGGCGCTCCTGGGACCACCTGGACCCGGAGGTTGACGAAATCTGCTTCCTGGAAAACCGGGAGGAGTGGACTCACCAGAACTCCCTGCGCACCACACCCGAAGGCGACCTGATAGTCAGCTTCCGCCGCACCGACACGGTGGGCATAGTAGACCGGGAGACGGGCGACTGGAAGTGGAAGTGGGGCCCGGGTCAAATTTCCCACCAGCACTATCCCAATATGCTGGACAACGGCAACATCCTGCTCTTCGACAACGGCTGCCACCGGCCGGGGTTCACCTTCTCCCGCGCCGTTGAGGTTGACCCTTCCACCAGCGAGGTTGTCTGGGAATACAAGGGCGACCCGCCCATCTCCTTCTACAGCTTCCACATCAGCGGCGCGGACAGGCTGCCCAACGGCAACACCCTGATCTGCGAAGGAGCGCCTGGGCGGGTATTCGAGGTGACCCCCAACCAGGAAATAGTCTGGGAATACATGAACCCCGAGTATGTCTATTCCATCCGGGATGCCTCCCGGGCCAACTCCCTGTTCCGCGCCCACCGCTACGGCCCCGACCACCCGGCCCTGGCAGGCAGGGACTTGGACCCGGGGAGGTACGCGGGGTTAAACCGGCTGTATGGCGGGTGAAGGCAAGATACCAAGTGCGATGGTGCAGAGGTGCGATTTGTGCACCGTCAGGTTACCGTTTACCATTAGAGGCACGAGACCCCGAGAATGCACGTTATTGCCGGAAAAACTCTGCGGCAGTTCTGGGAGCGGTATCCCGATGCTGCACCTTCATTAAGAGCGTGGCTGAAGCGAACGGAGAACGCCCACTGGGCATCTCCACAGGCAGTCAAGGACGATTACCCCAGCGCCAGTATCATCGGTGAAGACAGAGTTGTATTTAATATCAAGGGCAACCACTACAGATTGGTAGTACATATCCCTTATCAATTCGGGCAGGTATATATCCGGTTCATCGGTACTCACGCAGAATATGATCGCATTAGTGCCACCGAGGTATAAATTGGTGAAAGTTACGAAGATTCATAGTGAAGCCGACCTGGACACAGCTTTAGAACGTATCGGGGAGCTTCTGCGTTCAGAAGAAGGAACCCCCGAGTTCGAAGAACTGCAGGCCCTTACCGACCTGGTTATAGCCTATGAAGCCATACACTATCCCATTCCAGACCCGTCTCCAGCCGACTGGATTCAGGGGCGCCTGGACGCGTTGGGTTTGAGCGAAGACGACCTGGCCACCCACCTGGGCAGCACGGAAATCGTAGCCGGTATCCTTGCGGGCGAACTTGACATTACTGCTGAACTGGCTGAGTCTTTGCACCAATACCTTGGAATTTCCCTTGAAGATTTGCTTCCCGAGGCAACACCCAGCCACGGCTGATACTTTCCCCACGCCGGATGAAGGCCTCTCAACAGCATGACCACAAGGAAAGAACTGCTGCAGCGCGCCGTGTCTCTGGTCCCCACCCTTCGCGAAAGGGCGGGAGAAACCGAACAGCGAAGACAGCCCATGCCCGGAACGGTTGAAGACCTGAAGGCTGCGGGCCTGATCTCCGTCGCCCAGCCCAGGCGGTACGGGGGGCTGGGGCTGGACTTCGACGTGGTTTTCGACATCGCCGCCGAACTGGGTCGGGGCTGCGGCTCCACCGCCTGGTGCTACGGGATCTGGGCCAGCCACAACTGGCTGGTGGCCCTGTTCCCCGAGAAGGCCCAGGAAGAATACTGGGGAGAAGACCCCAATACCCTGTCGTCCACTTCCTTCAACCCGGCCCGCGGCAAGGCCTCGCCGGCTCCAGGCGGTTACCGCCTTACCGGTCACTGGGACTTCTCCAGCGGCTGCGATCCGGCCCAATGGGTCTTGCTCATCGCCAACGGCCCCGAAGTTCCCATGATGATGCTGTTGCCCCGGCGGGACTACGCCATTGAAGACACCTGGTTCGTTTCCGGCCTCAAGGGCACGGGCAGCAAGGACATCCTGGTTGACGACGCGTTCGTCCCGAAACATCGCACGGTCCCCATGCCCCGGCTGCGGGAAGGCAACGCTCCGGGCAGACAGGTCCATAACACAGCTAACCAGCGTATCCCCATGCAGTCCATCCTTCCCTACGCACTGGCATCACCCATCGTGGGCATGGCCCGGGGCGCAGTAGAGTCCTTTGAAGAACGCATCCGACACGGCGCCTCGGCCAGGGAAGGCAATCCTCTGGCCCAGGTGTCCAGTTTCCACCTGCGGCTGGCCGAATCAGCTGCCGAGGTTGACGCCGCTCAACTCATAATGCGGCGAGACTGCTGCGAAATCATGGACCGCGCCCACCGGGACGAACTGCCCTCAATAGACGAACGGGCTCGTTACCGCCGGGACCACGCCTACGTAACGCGACTTTGCGTCCGCGCCATAGACCGCCTGTTTGAGGCCAGCGGCGGCCATGCCCTGTACGACTCCAGTCCCATGCAACGCTTTCACCGCGACGCCCACGCCGCTTCCCACCACGCCGGTCTGTCCTAGGACACCCTGGCCGAACAGTACGGGAGAGTCAGGGCCGGGTTGGAACCGGACTCGCGGTTGGTTTAGCTACCGACTAAATACGAAGAGCAACAGGGGCGGGTTTGAAACCCGCCCCTGCATTTTGGTACGCTTTGGACTAAGCCAGCGGCCTACTCCGCCCCGTTCTCCTGATTCCACTTGGCTTCAAGGAAAGTGGCCGAGTTCATGGGCAAGTCCGTCAGCCGCAGCCCCGTGGCGTGGTAGATGGCGTTGGCCACGGCGGCCATGGGCGGCACCAGCGACACCTCACCCACGCCCCGCACGCCCAGCGGGTGGCCCGGGTTGGCCACCTCCACGATTACCGTGTCAATCATCGGGAGGTCCAGGCTCGTGGGCATGCGGTAGTCCAGGAAGCTGGAATTAACCATCAGGCCTTCCCGGTCAACGTAGTATTCCTCGTTCAGCGCCCAGCCGATACCTTGCACGGCGCCGCCCTGGATCTGTCCCTCCACGTAGCTGGGGTGGATGGCCTTTCCGGCGTCCTGCAGCGCGGTGTAGCGCAGCACCTCCACCTTGCCGGTATCCGGGTCAACCTCCACGTCCACAATGTGGACGCCGAAGGCGTTGCCCACGCCGCCCGGGTTGGCCGTGGCCCGGCCCACCACCGGCCCGCCTGTGCCGTTCAGCCTACGGGCTATCTGGGCAAAGGTCATGCTCAGCTCCGAATCGGACTTGTGGCTCAGAACGCCCTTGTTGTACTCCACGTCTTCAACACTGACGTCCCAGATCCTGGCCGCCCGCTCGATGAGCTGCCGCCTGATGTCTTCGCCCGCGTTGTAAACCGCCGTTCCCATTTTGAAGGTAACGCCGCTGCCGCCGGCTCCGGAGCTGTAACCGATGGAATCAGTGTCTGCGATTGAAGGCTTGATGTCCTCAGCGGCAATTCCCAGCACCTCGGCGATCTGCATGGCCATGGCGGCCCGGCTGCCCCCGATATCCGGCGAACCCTCAACCAGGCTGACGGTACCGTCGGGATTGACGCTGGCCACCGCGCTGGCGGGACCGCTCCCGTTCATCCAGCACCCGGCTGCCACGCCTCGGCCCCGGTACTTTCCCTCCAAAGGTTCGGCCAGGTGAGGATGCTGCTGGGCAGCCTGGCATAGCTCAACCATGCCTATTTTGCGATAAGTGGGGCCGGTTATCTGGCGGTCGCCCTCCTTGGCGGCGTTAATCAGCCGGAACTCCACCGGGTCCATACCGATCTTCTCGCATACTTCGTCCAGCACCGTTTCCGCGGCATAAGCGGCGGTGGGAGAGCCGGGCGCCCGGTATGCGGCTGACTTCTGGGTATTCACCACCACGTCCAGACCCTCAATGTAGCCGTTGGGGATGTTGTAAGGGGCGAACATGGTGCGGCAGGCCGATGCCACCGGCGAACCGGGGAAGGCGCCCGCTTCGTAGGTAAGCTGGGCTTCCGCGACGGTAATCTTGCCGTCGTTGGTGGCCCCCACCTTGACCTTCATGTGAGTGGCCGGCGCGGGGCCGGTGCCCAGGAAGACCTCGGTGCGGGACATGGCAATCTTCACCGGCCGGCCGGTCTTGCGGGACAGCGCGGCAACCACCGGCTCAATGTAGCAGCCACCCATACCCTTGCCGCCAAATCCGCCGCCGATCTCCATGGGGATGATCTTCACCTTGGATACGGGCATGCCCAGGATGGTGGAAGTATGGTCGCGCAGGGCAAAGTGGCCCTGGCTGCTGGCCCAGATGGTCACCGTGTCGTCGGTGTTCCACTGGGCGGTGGCCGAGTGGGGTTCGATGTAGCCCTGGTGGACGGGACGGGTGTGGAACTCCCGCTCCACCACCACGTCGGCCTCGGCAAAGGCCTTCTCCGGGTCACCCAGGGTGTACTCAAACTTGTTGGCCAGGTTGGAAACCTGGCCCGACTGGTCGCCCCACGCCCCGGGCCGCCAGTTGGGACTGTCAAAGGTGATCAGCCGCTCGTGGACCAGGGGCGCGTCCTCGGCCAACGCCTCATCAGCGTTGAGCACCGGCTCCAGCACCTCATAGTCCACATCTATCAGGGACAGGGCCTCCTCCGCCAGGTGGGGACTGGTGGCGGCCACCGCGGCCACCGCGTGGCCCCGGTACAGGGCCTTTTCCCGGGCCATCACGTTGCGGCTGTAGAACCCATAGTTGACGTTGGCGCCTTCGGACAGGTCCGATACCTCGGCGGACACCTCGGGGAAGTCGGCGGCGGTTACCACCGCTTCCACCCCCGGCAGCGCCAGGGCGCGGCTGGCGTCTATGCCGCGAATACGGGCGTGGGGATGGGGACTGCGCAGAATCTTCCCAAAGAGCATTCCCGTAAGGTGAATGTCCGCGGCGTAGCGGGCGCGGCCCATTACCTTGTCCGGCCCGTCGTGGCGGATGGGCCTGGTGCCTACTACATCGTACTCCTGGTTGGAGAGCACAATGTTGGGCTTGTAATCAAGCATTTCTTCCTCCCTGAAACCCGGCAGTTTTGCCGGGTAGTATCTGAGCCTAATTTACCATAAATTGGTTGCGCCCGGTAAAGGCCGGCAACCTATGCAATCAAGAGCTTCTGCCTATAGCCTCTTCTATGGCGTGAGCTAACCATGAGTTTAGACTCTTGCCCTCTACACGTGCAGCTTCACTGGCCGCCCGGTGCAGCTCGGGACGGATGCGGAGAGGGACTCGTCCAGAGAACGGTTTGTCCGGCTCCCGGCCCCGTTCAGCGCACACAGCCAGATAGTCGTCGATTGAGAACCGGAACTCCTTTTCCAATTGCTCAACCGAATTAGCCTCGAAAAAAATGACGTCTCTCGTGCCAACTACCTCGCCGCGAAGAACCTTACCTTCGTGATCATAGGTTACCGCGGCCTTATATCCCTTATATTCCATCAAGGTACTATGCCGACCTCCAGAAAGAATTTCCTGATGGACTCCACCGCTCCCTTCCTGATTTCCTTATCGGGATGTGGTCTATGACCATGCAACCCCATTCCATTTAGCTGAGCGTACACTCTGGAACCACTCCGCTCTTCAACAAAAGCTCCACAAGCTACCAGTAAGGCTTCAACATCGTCCCAGCTATTTCCAGAACGAGTGGGCCTGGCAAGAATCGACTGAAGACTACGCCGGTATCTCCTGGGCATCGAAATGTTATATCACTTTCTGACATCTTTATCTAGCTGTATACGTATGAAGCCAGGGCAATCGCGTCTTAACTTCGAAGGACCTTTAGCAGGTAATCTTCGCGCCAGCCGGCTTGCAGGCGTTTGCCCTGGATGCCCACTTTCAGGCTGGTTTCCCGCTTGAGCATGTTGTGGGAGATGTTCCGCAGGGTGG
>JAJEDS010000024.1 GCA_022821365.1 Dehalococcoidia bacterium
GTAACTTCATCGGGTCTGGTGAGGCGACCCAAGGTGTTCCCTATAACCCCGGTATGACATAGGCCCTCACGCCGTTAGGTCATACCGGTTTAGGCTATTCCCCGTTCGTTCGCCACTACTTAGGGAATCTCGGTTGATTTCTTTTCCTCAGGGTACTTAGATGTTTCAGTTCCCCCGCTTACCCTCCGCCGAAGCGGATGAACCGGCTCAACACCGGAACAGGTTACCCCATTCGGGAATCCCCGACTATGCCTGTTAGACGGCTCATCGAGGCTTATCGCAGCCTTACCACGCCCTTCATCGGCCCTTGGTCCCAAGGCATCCACCGTAAGCCCTTAATAATTTGACCCACGCTAAGAACTCCAAACTTTTTACAGTTTGAGTTTTCAGGACAATTTCTCAAGGTTCCTTATTCGGTTTTTAAGGTGCAAAGAAAAGGGCGGTTGGGTTACCCCAAACCGCCGTTCGGGTTCTCCCAACTCTTGTTATGCTTTCAGGTAATTCTCATACCTTCCTGCGTCCACCGCCTTTTCTGTAAGCAAGGATTATAGAGAGGGTTTAGGGGGTCGTCAAGGGGTGTTTGGGGCAAATTGGAGAATTGGTTGAAGGAATCGCGGGAGACGGCCCCGCTATTCCAGCAGGACATAGACGTAGTAGCGGGTGTAGCTTCCGGGCAGGCCCTTTCCGATGGGATCGTAGTTCCAGGTGGTGAAGTGGTTGTTCCAGCCGAGGGAAACGAGGCGGTCTTCTACGGCCCTGGTAAAGTTCTGGGAAGAGGTGCTGTAGATTACCACCATTTCGCTCCAGCCTTCCCATCTTTGTTCACTCCAGGTACGCATGGGGTCGGTGGTCAGCCCAATGGTCATGGACTGACTGCCTTCCCGGTATCGCTCCAGACTGCCGTTTAACCTTTCGAAAAGCCTGTCGCCGGGGCGGCCGCTGAATTCTCTCCATCGAATAAGCATCTATGGGTTTCTTACCTTCCCCGGAATTGAGGAGGGCGCTTATCCAGGAAGGCCTGCACCGCTTCCCGGTGGTCTTCGGTGGTGCGGGCCTGGTCCTGGGCAACGTGGGCCAGGTCAAGGTGTTCCCGGAAGCTCTGGTCGGAGGCGCGGCGCACCAGGTATTTGATCAGGGACTGGGAGCGGGTGGCGCCCTGGGCGATACGGTGGGCCAGTTCCAGCGCAGATGCCATCAACTGGTCGTCCGGGAGCAGCCGGCTGACCAGACCCAAGCGAAGGGCTTCCGGACCCTCCACCCGGTCGCCGGTGTACTGGAGGAGCAGGGTATTGCTGATGCCGATCAGGCGGGGCAGGTTCCAGCAGCTTCCGTCGGCGGGAATCAGGCCCATCCGCACGAAGGCTTCGGAGAATATCGCCTTTTCCGAGGCCAGCCTTACGTCGCAGGCCAGGGCCAGACCCATGCCGGCGCCAATGGCGTGGCCGTTGACCGCGGCTATGGTCGGTTTTTGCTGTTCCTGCAGCCGGAGCACCATTTCCGGGGCGTGGGACGATTCCGGGTCGAACCTGCGGGAGTAGCGGGCTTCCATGCTGCCCCAGGGCCTGGAGGGAGTGGAATCGGCTCTTTCCTCCCTGGCCTGGATGCTGCTGCTGAAGCCGCGCACGTTGGCGCCGGAACAGAAAGAGGGTTCCGACCCGGTAAGAAGCAGTACCCGCAGTTCCGAGTCATCCTCGAAACGGTCGAGGGCTTCAAAAAACTCCCTGGCCATATCCGGGTTAATGGCATTCCGGGTGGGCGGATCGTGCAGGGTGAGCACCATGACGCCTTCGTGGTTTTCCAGCTTTACAAATTCGTCTGACATTTTGGCTCCATTGATTAACCGGAATCAGCCGTTCCGGGCGTTCACTCATGCTCTTGGGAAGGCTGGCGCCTTATTTGGCGGAAGCGCATTAATTTACGTGGCATTCCCCCGGTCCAGGACAGGCACACAGCAGTCGAGAGTAGACACACAGGTCTGCCCCTGCCAGGGGACCGACCAGGCCACTCGGCGGGAAACGCTATTTACCTTATCACAAGGGTTGGTAATTTGACCCGGTGAACTCTATAATCGCCGGCAGAAGGATGCCAGCGACCCGGTTGAAGCAGCAGCGTGACCGGGCCGGAAGAATGGAGGAACGGCCATGCGGCAAGGAACAATCGTTAATCTTCACATTGCCAGGGTGAAGGGCACCCCGTCGGACCCCGTTCAGGAAGCCACCGCCATTTCGGCGCACGGGCTGGAGGGGGACCGCAGCTGCAACGTGAGGAATGCCCGCCAAGTGCTGGTGATGGACAGGGAAACCCTGGACCATTTTGAACTGGTACCAGGCCAGATCAAGGAGAACATTACCACCGAAGGGCTGGACCTGTCGGACGCCAAGGCCGGACAGGTCTTCTTTATTGGGGACGAAGTTACGATGGAAATTGTGGGGGAGTGCGAGCCCTGCGGCAAGATGGACGCCATTCGCATGGGGCTGCGGGAGGAGCTTAACCACCGGCGGGGTATGCTGGCTATAGTCATCAGCGGCGGGGCGATAAAGGTGGGGGACTCGATTCGGATAGAACCGTAAGATTATGGAGGCGGGTGGTCAGGTCACCCGACCTAAAGACCCCACTGGTAAAAAGGACAGACGAGAGGGCCGTTCCCCAAGGCGGGAGCGGCCCTCTCCACTTTTGCCTAGTCGGCAGTTTCGGGAGTGGCGGTCAGTCCCAGCATGCTTCTGGACAGTTCCCTGGCTTCTTCCATGTTGTTAACGAAATGGCCTTCGGGGACGCTTTTGAAGACATTCAGGGAATTCAGAGTGCTGGAAACGGGCTCGGCGAGCCCCAGAACGATACAGTGTGTGCCTTCGTCTTCCGCGGTGGAGATAACCTGCTCCATGAGGAGCGCGGCGCTGTCGTCGACGTAGGTAGTGGGCGAAAAGTCGAGGATGACGATTTCGTGGTCCCGGACGTCGGGGCCGATGGCCTGCACCAAGCGATTGGACGAGGCGACGGAGAATGCG
The DNA here is from genome assembly GCA_022821365.1 of Dehalococcoidia bacterium. Taxonomy (GTDB): domain Bacteria; phylum Chloroflexota; class Dehalococcoidia; order Lucifugimonadales; family UBA3495; genus Bin22. The sequence goes on from JAJEDS010000024.1 coordinate 3,006, forward strand.
CCCCGGAAGGAAACCAGACCGACCCGGGCGCTGAAGGGATCGTAATCCTCGTCGTCAGCGTCTGAGGGTGGCGCCTCACCCAGGAAGTCTATATCCAACATGGGAGCCGAAACCACGTTGTCAACCTCGAGCAACTCGAGGCGCCGGGCGTGGGCGAACCCGGCGGCGATGAGGCCGATGGCCACGGCGGTAACCAGGTCGAGGAAGACGGTCAGGGCAAAGGTCAGGAGCATTACCAGCAGGTGGTCTCTCCTGACGTGGTGAATGCGGGTAACAAACTTCCAGTCAATTATGTCGTATCCGACTTTCATCAATACGGCAGCCAGGACCGCCAGGGGTATGGGTTCTACTACCCAGCCCAGGCCCATAATCAGGGCAATCAGAACCAGGGACCTCAACACTCCGGCCACGGGAGTCCGGCCGCCGGCCCGGATGCTGACGACGGTTCCCAGGGTGGCGCCGGCGCCGGGCAGGCCGCCGATGAACCCGGAAGCCATGTTGCCAATGCCCTGTCCTACAAGTTCCTTGTTGGGCCGATGGCGGGTGCGGGTAATGGAGTCGGCGATCAAGGAAGTCAGCAGGCTGTCAATGGAACCCAGCAGGGCCAGGATGAGGGCCGGCTGAATTACCCGGAGCAGGAACTCGGGAGAAAGGACCGGTATCTGAAATTCGGGCAGGCCCCTGGGAATGTCCCCGATGGTGGGAGCGCCGCCGAACCACAACAGTCCGGCCACGCTGCCGGCTGCCAGGGCTACCAGCGGGCCCGGCACGTACCTGGCGGGGAAGCCGCGCCAGGCAAACCCGATTACCAGGGCTATGGCCGCAACTATGACGGCGTCGGTGTTAAAGCTGCCCAGCAGTCCGGGCCAGGCCGAGATTACGGATACGGGCCCCCCGGGAACCGGTTTGATGCCCAGGAACGGTAGCACCTGGATTATGATGATGATCATTCCGATACCCGTCATAAAGCCTGATATGACGGAATAGGGAGTGTAGGAAACGAAACGGCCGATGCGCAGGAGGCCCAGGGCAATCTGGAACAGACCGCCCAGGATTACCACCGTGAAGGCCTCGACCGGGTCGCCCTGGGTGTACTGAGTTACGACCACCGCCATGGCCACGGTCATGGGGCCGGTGGGGCCGGAGATCTGGGACGGGGTACCGCCGAAGACGGCGGCGAAGAAACCCACGGCAATTGCGCCGTATATTCCCGCTTCCGGGCCCAGGCCGGAAGCAACGCCAAAGGCTAACGCCACTGGAAGCGCCACGATGGTGGCCGTGACGCCTCCGAACAAATCTCCTCTTAACTGGTTAAGGCTGTAGTTGAACCCGATGGCAGCACCTTTTCCTTGATGCTCCTAGTGGCTTGAGGTGGGCCGGCATTCAGAGCAAAATGACAAACTCTTGAACAAATCTTGTCGTTATTACTAACGGGCCATCGCCACAGTAATGATGGCTCATCTTCCTATACCGTCATACCTACGAAAGTAGGTGTCTACAGTGGGATGGAAAAGGCTCAACCTCCAGGCCGCTGCTGGATTCCGGCTTTTGCCGGAATGACGGCAGGCACCTTACCCATCAATTCAACAGGGATGGAGCATTAAGCGACTATCCCTGAGTAGTCTTGCATTCTGAGGTAGCTGGGGGTGACTGCGATGGAACCACTGTCTCCCCCATTCTGACCTTGTTGAAGGATACCCCAGCCTGTCGAGGTTCCCGCCTGCGCGGGAACGACGGATTGCGAATGCCTACCCCTGGCAGCCCGTCAAGGGGGGATTTTTCGGATAGTTTCAGGCACCCACCAGGGTGGTGCGGATTGTGTCGGTCAGGTCGGTAACCTCCCCTATGTCGGACCAGGTTTGGACCGTTTCGGCGACGCGGTCTTCGGGAAGGACGAGACCGGCGTTGACCTCGAACTTGCCCTTGATGTTGTCGAAGCCCCAGGGGTTCTTGGCGCCGCCGAGGATCATGTCGCGGTCGGTTAGGTGCTCGAAGGTACGGCCATCCTTGAGGGTTATACGGACGGGCAGACCCTTGAACACTTCTCCACCGCTCTCTTCCCACTTGGACATTACGCGGGTAGTAACCTTGTCCATGGCCTCCGCTATTTCAGGGTCGGCGATTTTCTCGTCGCTGAAGGTATCTATGCTTACTTCCCCGTCTACCAGGGCGGCGGCAACGTTGTATTTGGCGCTGAACTTGCCCTTGAGAGGATCATCGGGTTCGGGGTAGAGCATAACGATGGAGAGGTAGGACTGGTCCACCTCGGCGCTGGCAACGTCTTCCCAGGTGAAGTTGTGCTCGCGCATCAGGCTGAACAGGCTGTCCAGCATGGCGTGGTTGCCGCCGCAACAGGGGTACTTCTTGATGATGAGCGCATCCTGCACCCGGAAGGGGTTACCCAGGTTTTCGGCCATGTTGTTCAGGTCGTAGATGCCTTCGCCCAAGACCGGGGTGGTGAAGCCCAGGGGATGCTCGAAAATCTGATGGCCGGCGGTGAAGCCGCGCTGGGCGAACTGGACCGCCATCACCGCGTCGCGGCAGGTAAGGCCGGCGTGGAGGGGCTTGACCATGGTGCCGAAGTTGTGGATAACGCCACTGGCCATGGAGCCGGCAATGGCGAGAGCAATGACCGTCTGCCCGTGGTCCAGGCCGACCAGCTTGGCGCAGGCGGCGGTGGCGGCCATTCGGCCGATAACGGCAGTGCTGTGGAAGCCCCGCTCCATCTGGGAGTACTTGGTGGTGTGCTGCAGGGCCAGGCCCAGTTCGCAGCCGATGACGTAGGCCTCCAGCAGGTCCCGGCCGGTGGAGTTCAGGCTCTCGCCCAGGGCCAGGAGCGCGGGGAAGATGGCCACGGTGGGGTGACCGAAGCCGCCGAAGTCATCGTAGTCCAGGGCGTGGCCCATGGTGCCGTTGGCCAGGGCGGCATTGGCGAGGGAAGTCTGAAGGCCGGATGCCAGCACGGTAGCCTGGTTGGAACCGCCGCTGTCATCCACGTATTGCTGGATGATTTCGCCCACAGGCTGGGTGGAGCCGGCCAGGATGACCCCCAGCAAGTCAAAGCAGGACTCGTTGGCTACCCTGATAGCTTCGGGGGGGATGTCCTCGTAGCTTGTATTTACTATCCAGCTGGCTATGGTTTCGGTCGCGCCCATAAGGCAAACCTCCTCATTCATTGGTTAGGGTGGGGTACCGGAGGCCCTTGATAGTTCGTCCAGGTTAGGGGCTCCTCAGAGTTTCCCCAATTATATACAGGATGGGGTAAGGGGCAAGGGGAATATTATGTAAATGCGTTTCAGGATATGTTCATCGGGGTATGAGGTTTCTGCTATGATTCCGGTCAAATGTGCGGTAAGGGGACAGTGTAGCCAGTGTTGTTAGTCCCGCTGGACATAATGGCACCGGCTTACATTCTAATTCCGGAATAGAACGGACGCCTGACCAAATGGGGTGGCATTCGTACTGAAGAGGTGCATGCGTGGCAACAGAATTGAGAGAGTTGGTTTCCGACCAGGTAATTACCACAATAGCAGAGGGATTCCAGTTCACCGAGGGGCCGGTGTGGCACCCGGACGGATACCTGTTATTCAGCGACATACCGGCAGACACAATCTACCGGTATGCTCCCGGAAGCGACCCGGAACCATACTTGACGCCCAGCGGAAACTCCAACGGGCTTACGTTCGACGGACAGGGGCGGTTGGTGGCCTGCGAACACGGCGGCCGGCGGGTATCCCGCACGGGACCGGACGGCAGCATGGATACCGTGGCGGACCGGTTTGACGGGAAACGGTTGAACAGCCCTAACGACATAGTTGTGCATTCCAGCGGGGCCATATTCTTTACCGACCCACCATACGGGATTGACCCCGATCCCGGGGAGCAGGGGTTCAACGGGGTGTTCCGGCTGGATACCGACGGTTCCTTAGAACTGCTGAACCGGGACATGGACCGTCCCAACGGCCTGGCGCTGGCGCTGGACGAGTCAATTCTGTACGTGGACGACTCCCGCAACCGCCACGTGCTGGCTTACCCATTGAATGCGGACCTGGGCGTGGGCGAGCCTTCGGTGATTCTGGACATGAACGTGGAGGCGCAGGGCGGGCCGGACGGAATGAAGCTGGACAGCGAGGGGAACCTGTACGTGACCGGGCCCGGCGGGCTTTGGGTGGCAACGCCAGAGGGACAGCACCTGGGCACTATCGAGTTTCCCCAACTGCCGGCCAATTTGTGCTTTGGGGGACCGGATTACAGGACGATTTTTGTTACGGCCCGGACAGGGTTGTACAGCATTGAAGTGAGCGTGGCGGGGAGGGCGGTGTTTTAAGGAAGCTCTGAACAGATTCCTGTCATTGCAGCGGAAGCTGGAATATGTGATGAATGGGTGCCGAGATAAGCTACAGACTTGCACCGTCACCCCCATCCTAACCTTCCCCCGTCAAGGAGGAAGGGACTTTGGTGGATGGTTTCTCAGCTTTTGATTGCCCGGAATACCAGGCTGGGCCAGGCGAAGGCGATGTCGTCTCCCTGGGGTTCGATGAGGAAGGTTTCCCTGGCGTGGGGGGTGGCGTTGAGGAAGTCGCGGCGAAGGGAGACTACATCTGCTTGCGGTGTGGCGGTGCGTTTTACCCAGTCGTTGAACATCATATAGGTGCGTTCGTCGTGCTGCTCGACAACCTTCAGGCCCCGGTCTTCCAGCATTTTGAGCAGGACCGACACCTTGCGGTTTTCGACGTGGCTGAAGTCCCGGCGAAGTTCCATGTCGTTGTACCAGACGGCGAGAGCATCATCTTCCGGGGAAACGGAGTCGGCCATGACCAGGGAGCCGGCCGGCCTTAGGATGCGGTGAATTTCGTTGAAGGCGGCGCCCAGGTCTGTGAAGTGGTGGCCGGCCGCCCGGCAGGTAACGAGGTCAATGGAGTCGGTTGCGAAGGGCAGTTCCTCCGCACGATTCTGGCACAGGCCAACGTTGCTAAAGCCGCGGTCGCCGGCGATGCGCCGGGTCTCCAGGAGCATTTCCCGGGTCAGGTCGCTGGCGACCACGAGGCCGGCATATTCGGCCGCGGCAAAGGCGGTGAAGCCGGCGCCGGCGCCCAGGTCAATGGCCCGCCGGGGCGCCGGAGATTCGGCAATCATGCGCTGGAGGGTGGTCAAACGGTTGTCGTGTATGTGGACCTGGCTGGTGGCATACATTGAAGCCTGGGAGCCGAACATTCGCTGCGCGGAAGTGGTTGTAGAGTCCTGCGAAAACTCTTGCCTGTGTTCCTGAGTCATTTCTCTTCCTTCACTGGGGCGGTCAATTGGCATGACAGCAATTTTAGGGATGATGGGCAGGGGACGCAAATACGGGAAGAAAGTTGTGGAAGGGACGGTGGAAAATCTCCATGGTCCCTGGATTTCCGTCATCCCAAGAAGGAGAGGGGCAGGGTGAGAGAAATATTCACAGGGTGGTTGGTCCCCTCACTCCCTCCCACGTTCACTACCATCCTAACCTTCCCCAACTGAGGGAGAAGGGACTGTTGTGCCGACTTTGCGATAACCCCGTGCTGCAGGGTGAGCGGCCTAGCCATTTTTAGGGGGGCTGTGGTAGCCTACGGCGTACCGCAAGGGTACCGGTCGCACCGGTTTCCGATTGCATTGGGCAGGTATGCGAGATGCGTCGCGAATTCATTTGCCACCGCTGCGGCACCGCAAACCGCCGGGGAACTGAGAATTGCAGCTACTGCGGATTGCAGGTTGGCTGGCATCCCAGCGTTCCCGACTGGCTGCTGGTGTGGCGGTGGCCGGCGAATTTGAGAGACTGCATGGGCAGCCTGGCCGCTGCCTTGGCCGTAGCGGTGGAACTGGCATTGCCTGTTGGCTCCCCGTCTTACCTTCTCAGCTTGCCCCTGCTGGCCTTCAGCGCCACTCTCCTGGCCTACCATTCCATCACCCAGATTTCTGAAGACGAACACCAGCAATGAAACAGAAGGTCTTTTCTGCGTTTGACGAGGCCGTCGCGGACATTGCCCCCGGGTCTACCCTGATGCTGGGTGACTTTGGGGGCATTGGAGCGCCGCAGAACCTTATAGGAGCGCTGTACCAACTGGGGATTGAGGACCTGACGGTCATATCGAACGAACATGGCGGTACCGACGGCCGCGTGGATGTGGGCACACTGATAGAAGCGGGTCGGGTCAGGAAGATTATCTGCTCAATAACTGCGGCTACACACCCTTCCCGGGTAACGCCATTCGTCCGAAGGTACAACGCGGGTGAGATTGAAGCGGAGTTGGCGCCGCAGGGGACCCTGGCGGAAAGAATCCGGGCCGGCGGGGCCGGTATCGGCGCTTTCTACACACCAACAGGGGCAGGGACGGAAATTGCGGCCGGCAAGGAGTGCCGAATCATTGGCGGGCGGAAGTACCTGCTGGAGTACCCC
>JAJEDS010000240.1 GCA_022821365.1 Dehalococcoidia bacterium
AAGGAACCATAATTGATACAACCCACATCCTGGACCTGACGGACTTGTTGCGGCAATGCACTCTGGCCGCCCAGCCCATCAAGCCCCTTTGCCAGCAAAACTGCCAGGGGCTGTGCCAGGAGTGCGGCGTGGACCTGAACAAAGAGAACTGTGTGTGCAGCGGGGCAGCCATCGACCCAAGATGGAGCGCGTTAGCGGCCCTGCTGGACCAATCCGAAACATAAGGGGATTCTGAACCATGGGCGCATTGCCAAAAAAGAAGATTACGCGAGCCAGGCGAGGGCGAAGGCTGACATCTTACAAGCTCAAGCCCCTCCATCCTGCCCGCTGTCAACGCTGCAATACCGCAAAATTGCCCCACGCCGCTTGTCGTCAGTGCGGCTACTACCGCGGACGCCAGGTAGTAGGCGCCGGTATGTAGGTCTCACTTCCCGTGGTTGCAAGCCCCTTTCACTTTAGAATGGTCTTGGTCGGCTTGTGGCCCTTGCTTTATAGTCCTTGGCTGCATGGTAATGGCGAACGGGGTTAAGGGTAGATGGTAGAGGCTATGACGATAACGCAGGAAAGCAAAGAGTTCTCGTACGTGTTTCCGGGCCAGGGCTCCCAGAGCGTGGGAATGGGGCTGGAACTATACCAGTCTTCAGCGGCGGCCAGGGAAGTATTCGAAGAAGCGGACGACAGCCTGGGCTTTTCATTGTCCAGGCTGATTTTCGAGGGGCCCACCAGGGACCTGCAGGATACGGTTAACTCCCAACCGGCCATCATGGTGGTGAGCATTGCCTGCTGGAAGGCTTGGGAAGAATACCTGGGCGTGCAGAGTCCCAAACCCGTCTCGGTGGCAGGCCACAGCCTGGGAGAATATACTTCCCTTGTCGTGTCGGGAGTGCTTCGATTCGCGGACGGTATCCGACTGGTTCGGGAACGGGGTCGGCTGATGCACGAAGCATCGGAACTGCGCCCCGGCGGAATGGCCGCAATTATAGGCCTGGGCGAACTGGCTTTTGAGCACATCTGCGCCGAGACGGGCGTGGAATTGGCCAACGTAAACAGCGATGATCAGGTGGTCATCAGCGGAGACAAGATAGCCGTGGCCCGGGCAATGGACCTGGCAACGGCCCGGGGAGCCAGAAAGGCCGTGCCCCTGAAGGTCAGCGGCGCTTTCCATTCCTCTTTAATGGGTCATGCCCAGCAGGGGCTGGCGGAGGCCATAGCCGGGCTGGAAATGGCAGACCCGGCGTTTCCCATCGTCGCCAACTCCATGGCTGCCCCCGTAACCACCGCCGGGGAGGTGCGCGGCGAACTGATTGAAGGCCTCTGCCATTGTGTCAGGTGGAAGCAGTCGGTCCGGTACATGGTGGATTCGGGCTCGTCACACTTTGTGGAGTTCGGCCCCAGCCGGGTGCTGTCCAGCCTGATAAAGCGAATCGACCGGGACGTAGAGGCATACACCCTTTCTGATCCCGCCTCCATCGAAAAAGCGGTCGCCGAAATTTAGCGATGTGCCGGAAGCTGGCGGGCAATTCCTTAACTTGTGACTATGCCTGAGGTACTGACCAGGGACCCCCGGAGTCTGGCGCGAACCGTGGCCTTGCAGGCGGGGTTTGCCAGTGACCTGCGGGGAGGATTTGACGAAGAATCTGGCGTTGCGTGGCTGCTTGAAGAAAACCTGGTGCATGCCGGGGACGCAGGCAATGTGCTGGCCCTGTCCAAGACACTGCTGGAGGGGCTGACCGACAAGCAGCTGGAACTGGACCACCTGATACAAACTTATGCGCCGGCCTGGCCGGTCCACCTGTTATCGCCCGTAGACCGCAACATATTGCGCATCGCACTGTACGAATTGCTTTACCACCCCGTTACTCCCGCCAAAACCGCCGTCAACGAAGCCGTCGAGCTTGCCAAAATGTTTGGCAGCGACAGCTCGGCCCGCTTTGTGAACGGTGTGCTGGGTACGGCTATGGCCGCCCTGTCTCGGGGAGAATTGAATCAGGAAAAACTCGCTTCCGAAGGGAGATGACCGTTTGGCCACCGTTATTGAACGTGTACGTACCATAGTTGTAGACAAGCTGGGGGTTGAGGAAGAAGACGTAGCAGAGACTTCCTCTTTCGTTGATGACCTCAATGCCGACTCCCTGGACCTGGTGGAACTCATCATGGCTTTCGAGGAGGAGTTCTCTACCGAGGACAACCAGGTGGAGATTTCCGACAATGACGCCGCAAATATCCAGACCGTAGGAGATGCCGTAGCTTATTTGGTGGAGCACGGTGTTTCCAACGATTAGCCCGGGTTCATTAATCCCCCAATGCCATCTGTGGCAGGAACCCCTGCCAAGTCTGCTTTGTCCGGCGCCAGCAGCCATTTCTAACAGAAGCGGTTGGCATCCTGTTGGTCCTGCGTGGCGGACGGTCCCCCGGAACAAGCCATGAACAGCCTGGAAGAAATTGCGCAACTGGTTTCCAGTTGTACCCAGTGCGACCTGCACCGGGGACGCACCCACGCCGTCCCCGGCGAGGGCGCCTCGGACGCGGAGGTAATGTTCATCGGCGAAGGGCCCGGAGTGCAGGAAGACCGCCAGGGTCGCCCTTTCGTGGGGCCCGCCGGTCGATTTCTCGAAGATCTGCTGGCATCCATCGGCCTTACCCGGCGTCAGGTCTACATTGCCAATATGGTGAAATGTCGTCCGCCCCAGAACCGCGATCCCCTGCCTGCGGAAATAGGAGCCTGCAGCGCTTACCTGAACCGGCAAATAGAGCTTATTGACCCGGCCTTGATAGTTACCCTGGGCCGCTTTTCGCTGGCCAGGTTCTTTCCCGGGGAGAGCATCAGCCGCGCCCGGGGCAGGGTGAGGGAAAAAGACGGTCGGCGCATATATCCCATCATGCACCCCGCCGCGGCTCTCTACCGCCAGGAGATGCGCAGTTCGATAGAAGAGGACTTCCGGCGCATCCCGGAAATCCTGGCCCAGTCCCGCCAGCAGCCCCTGGTACCCGAGGCGGCGCAGGAAGAAGATCAGGCGCCGCCACCTGAGCAACTGTCACTGTTCTAGTTACTTACTTAACATTGGAAATGGAACCGGTTTGAACCATACCTTGCGTATCATTCCCCTCGGCGGCCTCGGTGAAATCGGAAAAAACATGATGGCCCTGGAATGCGGCGATGACATTGTTGTTGTCGACTGCGGCGTCCAGTTTCCGTCCGAAGACATGCTGGGCGTAGACCTGATAATCCCCGACGTTTCCTACATGGTGGAACGCAGCGACCGGGTTCGGGGAATTCTGATTACCCACGGCCACGAAGACCACATTGGCGCCCTGCCCCACATTCTTCCCCAGCTTGACGTTCCTGTTTTCGCCCCCAAGCTGGCCCACGGCCTGATATCCGTTAAGCTGCGGGAGAACCGGGCCACCCGGGGCAAGGCGGCCGAGGCCATCGAGCCAGACGTCGACTACCGGTTCGGGGCCAACTTCAGCGCCCGCTGGTTTCGAGTCTGCCACAGCATCCCCGACGCCATGGGCATCGCCATCTCAACGCCCCTGGGCCCGGTAATTCACACGGGCGATTTCAAAATTGACCATACGCCTGTGGACGGGCACACCATAGACCTTACAACCCTGGCCCGCTTTGGCGATGAAGGGGTACTTCTTCTGTGCTCCGATTCCACCTACGCCGAGGTTCCCGGATACACCCCTTCGGAGGCCATCCTCGGAGACACGCTGGACCGGGCCATTGGCGAGGCCCCGGGCCGGGTCATGGTGGCCACCTTTGCGTCCCTGATTTCCCGTGTGCAGCAGGTAATAGACGCGGCGTCCCGGCACGGTCGGAAAGTGGCCATTGTGGGCCGCAGCATGGCAGACAACGTGAACATGGCTGCGGAGATGGGCTATCTCAACATACCTGCCGGCACGCTGGTCAGCCTCAGCGAAATCCGCAGCCACGAACCGGAGCGGACGGTGCTGATAACCACCGGCAGCCAGGGAGAGCCTACCTCCGCCCTGGTGCGCATTGCCAACCAGGACCACCGTGACGTTTCGGTAGTGGAAGGGGACACGGTGGTAATCTCCGCCACTCCGATTCCCGGCAACGAACTGCTGGTAAGCCGCACCATCGACAACCTGCTGCGGCAGGGGGCACGGGTTCTTTACGACCGGATCGCCACGGTCCACGTCCACGGCCACGCCAGCCAGGAAGAGCTGAAAATGATGCTCAGCCTGACCAAGCCCCGCTACTTCGTGCCGGTGCATGGCGAGTACCGCCATCTTATGGCCCACGCCAAGCTGGCCTGGGACATGGGACTGGCCGAATCCGGTATTTTCGTCCTGGAGGACGGCGACGTGCTGGAGTTGAGCGAGGAGGGCGGTCGCGTGGTGGAAAGTGTGCCGGCCGGCCCCATTCTCATCGACGGCCCCAGCGCCAGGGATATGGGGAGCGAGGTACTGCGGGAGCGACGCGCGTTGGCCCGGGACGGTGTCGTGGTAATCGTGGTGTCCGTGGATGCCGGCACCGGCCTGCCGGCCTACCCCACCAAGGTGCTGGCCAGCGGCTTTATGGAGTCGGAGGAAACCAGCGACCTGTTCCCCAAACTGTCGGGAATAATCGACGACGTCATCAACGAAAAGCAGGAACTGGTCGACGAACCCGATCGGATCAGGAACCTGGTGCGGGAGGCCGCAAGCCGTTTCATCCAGACGGAAGCAAGACGCCGCCCAACCATAGTCCCCGTATTCCTCGAAGTCTGACCGGTCGCGATACGGTTCCAAGGACTTACCTGTCCCTCCTCTCCCCCAAACTCCCTGAAACTCACTCCTCGTTCTCCTTAAATTCCCTGACACTTATCAGGTACCATATATTCGCTATTTTAATTTTAGTTATGTTGGGGGACTCTATGGCAGGTATAGCGCGGCCGTTGCGCCGGTCTCCTGCGGCAACGGGTGGTTCCAGATTCTGGTCCCGCTTCTTCCTCGTTCTGGATATTGCAATCATCATTTCAGTTCTTGCCGGCGTTTACGTAGTTTTCCGGTTCTATCCCGATGCCTGGGAACGATCCTACATGGCCCTGGGCTATGGGTGGATTCCGGTCATGCTGTGGGTCGGCTCTGTGTTGGTCGCCTTGCGCTACCGGCCTTCGTGGCTGGTCCGGTTCTGGAACCATTGGCTGGCGGGAGCGTGTACCGCAGCCCTTACCATTGGGATATTGACCTTCTTTGAAGGCGGCTACGGGCCGCTGGCCTTCGTAGGTCTGGGTGGAGAATGGGGCACCATCGCCATGGGCGATGGGCTGCTCCACGGCATTGCCCGGCTGGCGCCGCTGGCCCTCGTAATTCCCATCCTCATCCTGCCGCGAAAGGCCGGCCGAGGCTACTGGCTGGGCCTTGCCTATGCCATCAGGGGCTTGTGGCTCGGGTTGGTCGCCCTGGCCCGGGGCATGGCATTTGTGGTGGCTGCCATCTGGCGGGGTGTTGCTTCCCTGTTCAGTAGAGGCGCCCGGCCCGGGTGGGTCAATGCCGTTTTCCGTTTCCCCGGTCGTGTCCTTTCAGTGGTTTCTCGCCGAGCTCACCAACCTGAACCCGCTGGAAACGTCCCGGTCGGCGCGGGATTGCCGGATGAGAGCGCCGAAACCAACGAGCCCCCCGAAGTTATTTCCCCGCCACCCTCGCCAACCCTGTCGGCGAATGGCTCCAAGTGGAAGCTGCCTTCCCTGGATTTGCTGGCGCCGGCGGAAGCCCGCTCCACCGATGAGAAGCCTTTGAAGAAGATGGCGGGGGATATCGAGAGCGCCCTGGCCGACCATGGCGTCAGCGTCGAGGTCGCGGACATCAAGGCGGGCCCCCGCATCGTCCGGTTCGGCCTCATGCCCGGCTGGACGGAAAAGAGGGGCGCTGGCAAGGAAGGCGGCGCTGCTCCCGACCGCAGCAGGGTAAGAGTGCAGAGCATCCTGGCCCGGGAGCGCGACCTGTCCCTGGCCATCAGCAGCCCCAGCCTGCGCTTTGAACAGGTCCCGGGAGAGGCTCTGCTGGGGCTGGAGGTGCCTTCTCCTTCCCCCAGCAAGGTAACCATGCGCGAGGTGATGGACTCGGGAGACTTCCGGAAGTTTGCCGCCAAGGGTGGGCTGCCCATAGCCCTGGGCGCCGATGCCGGCGGCGACTCGGTGGCCGTGGATTTGGCCAGCCTCCCCCACATGATGATTGCCGGCGCCACCGGCAGCGGCAAGAGCGTCTGCATCAACTCCATAGTGGCGTCAATGATGCTCACCAAGCCGCCGGACCAGCTTCGTATGCTGATGGTGGACCCCAAGCAGGTGGAGTTAACGCCCTTCAACGGCATTCCCCACCTGGTCCTGCCGGTTATAACCGAGGTGGACGAGGTTAGCCCCATGCTGAGGGGTCTTATCCGGGAAATGACCCGCCGCTACAAGGCCATGGCGGAAATAGGCACCCGCAACATCAGCGGCTACAATGCCAAGGCCAGGGACCCCATGCCTTACCTGGTGCTGATCGTGGACGAGCTTGCCGACCTGATGCTGGTGGGCGGCTTCGAAATCGAGCAGTCCCTGGTGCGGTTGGCCCAACTGGGCCGCGCCGCCGGAATTCACCTGGTGCTGGCAACCCAGCGACCGTCGGTCAAGGTGGTTACCGGCCTGCTGAAGGCCAACATCCCCTGCCGTGTCGCCTTCGCGGTAGCTTCCCAGGTGGACGCCCGGGTCATCCTGGACTCGGTGGGCGCGGAAAAGCTCCTGGGCAAGGGCGATATGCTCCTGCTCAACAACGACGCTCCCAAGCCCAGGCGGGTGCAGGGTACGCTGGTGCTGGATGAGGAAACCGAAAAACTGGTGGACTTCTGGCTGGGCCAGAAGGGGCCGCCACTGCCGTCCATCAATCTTGAAGACGACGGCGAGGAAGGGGAAGACGGTGAGGGTCTGGACGAGAGCCTGGTGGACAAGGCCCGCGAACTGGCCCTGCGAAACCCCAGCCTCAGCGCGTCGACGCTGGAACGCCGCCTGAAGATTGGCGGCAGCCGGGCCGGGCAGATCGTGGAGGTGCTGGAAGACGAGGGCCTGCTGATTCCCCGGTAGGTATCTCCAAGCGGTCTCGCGACCGGGAGGGGGTGCGCAGTTGTGGTATTATGGGGTCTGCCCGGCTAGACGCCATCGCAGATCCCATCGCTTATCGGGGCCGATAGTCTTCCTTGCTGATAGACCTGCACACTCACACCTACCCCAAGTCCGATGACAGCTTCGTCAACGTAGATGACCTTATAGAGCGGGCCAAAACCCTGGGCCTGGACGGTATTTGCCTTACCGAACACGACGGTTTCTGGAACCTCGACGATGTAAAGTCGCTTTCCCGCCGGCACAGCTTCCTGGTCCTGCCCGGTAGCGAAATTAACACCGACGCAGGCCATATCCTGGTTTTCGGGCTGGAGGAGTATGTGTTCGGTCTGCACAAGCCCGCCTTCCTGCGCCATGCAGTGAACAAGGTGGGCGGTGTCATGGTCGCAGCGCACCCCTACCGTCGTCGCTACCTGTCCGACCCGGGGAAGAACCCGGACGCCCGGGCCGAGATGCTGCAGCGGGCGGTGGCCGATGATTTTTTCCTGATGTGCGACGCCATCGAGGGCTGCAATGGGCGGGGAAAATCCGATGAGAACGAATTTTCCGTCGACTTGGGCAATGCCTTTGCCCTGCCGTCCACGGCAGGCAGTGACGCGCATCGCCTGGAACAACTGGGGACGGTTGCGACGCGGTTTGACCGGCGCATTGAGGACCTGGAGACCCTGATAGCAGAGATCAAGGCGGGACGCTTCCGGCCCGAGGCCCTTCGACAGCCGGCGCTATAGCAAGGGCAGATATACCACCGGCAAAGTCGGGCTCCCAAATCGATGAATCATACGCGGTTGAGCAGATGAGCGAAATACTTAGAGTTGAAAACCTGCGGGTAGAGTTTGAAACGCAGGCCGGGCAGGTCAAAGCCCTCAACGGTGTTACTTTCTCCCAGGAGGAGGGGCAAATTTACTGCGTGGTGGGCGAAAGCGGCGCGGGCAAAAGTACCCTGGCCCTGGCGATTATGGGCCTGCTGCCCAATTCCGCTACCCTGGTGGAAGGCAGCGTGTACTTCAACGGCGTTGACCTGATGCGCGCCCACCCGGACTATATGCGCGGCATTCGGGGCAAGGATATCACCATGGTCTTCCAGGATGCCCAGACGGCCCTGAATCCGGTGCAGACCGTGGGGTCCCAGCTGGAAGAGGTCATTCTCAATCACACCAATTACTCCACCCGCCAGGCCAACCGCATGGCCCAGGAGGTACTGAACGAGCTGGGCCTGCCGGATCCCCGCCGCATTCTGGGTGAGTACCCCTTTAATCTGAGCGGCGGCATGTGCCAGCGGGTGATGATTGGCATTGCCCTGGTGCTTCAGCCGAAACTGCTTATCGCTGACGAGGCCACGTCGGGCCTGGACGTTACCCTGCAGGCGGAGATTCTGGCCCGCTTGAAGCGCCTGTGCCAGGAACTGAACTCGGCCATCCTGCTGATCACCCACGACCTGGGCATAGTGGCCCACATGGGCAACCGGGTGGCGGTCATGTACGCCGGTAGCCTGGCTGAGACCGCCGACGTCATTCCCCTTTTCCGGGACCCGCGCCATCCCTATACCTGGTCCCTGATCCAGTCGCTGCCCCGACTGGACGATGCCAGCCGCCGGCTGCAGCCCTTGCGGGGCAGCCCTCCTGACATGGTCAACCTGCCCGAGGAGTGCGCTTTCCTGCCCCGGTGCCACAAGGCTCTGAGCCAGTGCCGGATCAATCCCACGCCGCCGCTGGAGGAGTTGGAGGAAAACCACTGGGTGGCCTGCTTTAACCCAGTAATGCCGCAGTGAGTTCAGAGGGGAAAGGTACGGCCGGCCATCAGCCCCGACGCCGGCCCCGGTTCCTGACCTGGGTGGCGGGAGCCGCCAGGTCGACCACCAGCAATTCCAGGGCCAGGTCTTCCGAGTCCACCCGGCCTGTCTTGAAGTCCAGGTCTGCTTCCAGCAGGCGGCGATAGCGCCGGTCCAGGTCGGGCCACGAGTTGCGGCGGGCCTGCTCCGCCGTTTTTCGAGCCACGAAAGGCGGCACTCCCAGCTTCCCGGGCAGTTCCTGCGGTGAGACTCGCTGGTCGGTCCAGTAGCGGGCCAGGCAGACCAGCCGTAGCTGCCGTTCCACCATGCTGATGATGTAGGGCAACGCCGCCCCGTCCTGCCGCAGCCTTTGCAGCAGGCGCAGTGCAACCTCCGGCCGGCCCTCGATCATGGCGTCCACGGCATTGAAGATGCTTGCCTCCCGCACCTGGGCCACCATTTCCTGGATGTCGTTTTCCTCGATATTGCGACCGGCGGCGTAAAGGGACAGTTTTTCCAGCTCCCGGTCCAAAGTCCACAGGTCGTTGCCCACCAGGTCGGTAATGGTGCGTATGGCCGCCGGGCTGATGCCGGAGCCTTTGTCCTGGGCCAGGTCCTTGACATAACGGGCCAGGGCCTCGCCGGTGGGCGCCTGGAGGTGTTGTGCCTGGGTTACCGGGCGCAGGTTGCGCAGCAGGGGGTTTCCGTCGGCTATTGGACCGTCCACCAGGAACAGCAGGGTGGTCTCCGGCATCTGGGGAATGGCGTCGGATAGCTTGTCCCACTCGCCAATGGAGCGGGCGCCGCGGCCCCGGCCGCCGCGGCTTTCCAGGGTGGCCAGCAGACCGGTAACTATCACCAGGCGGCAGGTATCCATAAAGGGCAAGGCGTTGGAAACGGCCAATAGTTCGGGCAGGTTGAACTGGCCTCCGGTCAACTGGTGCCGGTTGGCCTCCAGCAGGGAGTCGGCCCCCGCTTCGCCGGTAAGCCGTTCCAGTTGCCGGGAGACGAGGAAGCTGTCGCCGTATAGCAGGTGGGCCGGCAAGGGCTCCTCCAGAAATGAACCGAGTGGAAGACGGTCTATTCGTTGGGGCGTTCCACCAGCTCGGTAAGAATGCCGAAAACGGAGCGGGGGTGGATGAAGGCAATGTCGCCCGACAATCCCTCCCTGGGCTCGCGATCGATTAGCTGGAGCCCCAGTTCGTCCACTATCTTGATCTTGCCTGGCAGGTCATTCACGTAGAAGGCCAGGTGGTGCAGCCCCTCGCCCCGGCGTTCGATAAACCGGCCGATGGTGGTATCGGAGTCGGTGGGCTCCATCAGTTCCAGCCGGGTCTGTCCCACCTGCACCAGCGCCCCGCGGATGCCCTGGTCATCCAGTTGCTTCACCTCGGCCATGGGCGCCCCAAACACCTCGTGAAACAGTTTCAGGGCGGCGTCGATGTCCTTAACGGCGATGCCCACATGGTCGATGTAGTCTACGGTGCAGACCTGGCTGGCGTTCAAGTCACTTCTCCTGGCGGTAGGTTAGCGTCCCGGTCTGGAGAGTCGAAAGCGTGCAGGGGCGGGTTTCAAACCCGCCCAGGCTGTTCCTCAGGCGCTGGTCCCCAAGCCCGGCTAAACCGGGTACTGGGCCAGCGTCTGTCGCGCAATCAGCAGCCGCTGCACTTCCGAAGTTCCTTCGTAGATGGTAGTAACCCGTGCGTCCCGGAACAATCGCTCCACCGGCGAGTCCTTGAAGTAACCATAACCCCCGTGGACCTGGACGGCCTTGGAAGTTACGTCAACGCACATTTCCGATGCGATGAGCTTGGCGATGGAGGCCTCGTTGATGTAGGGCTGATCGTCGTCCTTCAGGGTGGCGGCCTGCATGGTACAGGTGCGGGCCGCATGGACCGAAGCAGCCATGTCGGCCAGCATAAACTGGACCGCCTGGTGCTGGGCGATGGGCCGGCCGAAGGATTCCCGCTGCTGGGCGTAACGCACCGCTTCCTCCAGCGCCGCCTGGCCTATCCCCACGCACTGGGCGGCGATCATAATGCGGCTGGAGTCGAGAATTTCCATGGCGTAGCGGAATCCCCGGCCCTCCTCTCCCAGCAGGTTTTCGCCAGCGACGGG
>JAJEDS010000081.1 GCA_022821365.1 Dehalococcoidia bacterium
CGCCCAGGGCGCCCCCTGAAACGCAGAAAGCCGAGGCCGCCAGCATGAACCGGATGGGAACCCGTCGGGAGGCCAGGCTGGCCCAGACAAAACCGCCCAGCATCTGGCAAAAGGCAAATGCGCCGGCTGTCAGGGCGGCCAGCGACGGGTCAAGCCCCTGGTTGATGAAGTGGGACACCTGGTGCAGGCTCACCCCGGCCTGCACCATAAAACCCGCCCCCGAAAAGATGGCCATCACGTAGAAAGCCCGGGTCCGCAGCGCGCGGGACACTGTGTAGTTGTTCTCCTGCAAGGCCGCCGCATGCTGGGGCGACGGACGGTCGCCGGATTCCCGGGTCTCGCCGGCTTCTGGGTCCCCGTCTTTGACGGAAACGGCCACGGTCTCGTCTTCACGCCGCGGCGTTGCCCGAGGCTCCCCCCTTCGGGGGTCGGCGGTCAAGCCCATGTCCTCCGGCCGGCGGGACACCAGCAGCAGCGCCGGCAGGATCCCCACCACCAGGGTGAAGATTCCCAGCCATGCCCACGCATTACGCCAGCCCCAGCCCCCAATCAGGAAGTCGGCCACCAGCGGCATGGCCGCAAGCCCGGTGCTTTGGGAAACGGTCAGCAGGAACAGGGCGAAGGCGCGGCTGCGGATGAACCAGTTGTTGATGGCTGTGGTGGTGCCCAGTTCCAGGGGGCTGGCGAAGGCCATCCGCCCCGGCACATACAGGGCATAGAAGGCCCACACATGGCTGACCAGCGACAGCCCGAAAGCGCAGCCGCCCACAACAGCCGACGTTACCGCCAGGATGACTCCCGAACCATAACGGTCTATCAGCCGTCCCACGAACGGCGATATGCCGATGGCGCACAGTCCCCCCAGGCTGACCACCCCCGAAAAGAGGCCGTAAGACCACCCAAACTCCCGGGTCATTGGCACGGCAAAGACGGAAAGGGTGGCCACCGCCATCAAGGGCCGGGAGGAATAGCTAGCCAACGCCCCAATGGAAAAAATGACCCATCCGTAATAAAAGGGCAGCGAATGGGCCAGACGGTGGCGCAGCAGGTTGGTTGCCTGAAGAATGGTGTCTCCGGAGGAATGGCAATTACGCCCAGTTGACTAAAGGAAAGGCGAGACCAAGTCTGTGAGCGGGCATGTTCCTGGACTCGTCCCAGACCGCCCCACCACATGTCGCCTTGAGCCCGGCCTACGAACCCGGGCCTCCGCTGTTCAGGCCGTTTTTCTTCTCCAAACCAGGGTCCGTGACCAAGTCCCCAGTCCTTCCTGCAGCATTAGAGCGGCTTAAGCTTTCGCCCAACTGTCTGGGAAGAAACCGCCGGGTCCTACTCCGGGTGGACCACCAGCACCGGCAGGTCGGTAGAGCGGATCACCTTGTCGGTAACGCTGCCCACCAGGAAGCGGCGGACTCCCCCGCGGCCGTGGGTGCTCATCAGAATCAGGTCGATTCCGGCAGACTCGGCGTAGTCCACTATCTTGTCGGCGGCTTGCCCGTCCTCCACCGCCTTCACCACGGTAAGCCCCACCGACTGCAGTTCGTCGCCCACTTCATTCAGGTACCGCTCTATCCGGTCTCGCTGGGCGGTCAACACTTCGTCCAGAACCTGTTGAGAGTAATCAGACCCCATGGTGCCGAACTCGGCGCCCCTCAATACCGAAAACTCTTCCGATTGGGACGACACCTGCAACAGGTGGATCCGCGCCCCCACGGCTTCCGCCAACTGGCGGGCTGTGGGCAGGGCGCTGGCCGATACATCTGAACCATCCAAAGGTACCAGAATTTCCTTGTACATCAGGTCCTCTCACTTGGCTAATTCCGGGGCTTCAGACACCGCCGGAAACTGAAATTCTCTCGGGAATGACAACCCGATCCTTGCGCTTTCAGTATGCTGTAGCCTACCTGGAGTGTCAATGCGGAAGCGACCGGCCACAGGGCAACTGCACTTTGAGGCGCCCTTTTACCACGGAGGCCCTGAGCGTACAGAGCCGCACGGAAATCCTCTGTGAAACTCTGCGTTCTCCGCGCCTCTGTGTTAAACCCGTCCCTGCAAAAACAGCTAACGAGGCGTGGAAGCTAAAATTCGTTTGCCCTGGGCGTAAACCGCCTAATGAATGAATCTGCCCCGCCTATCTCGTATAATGCCCGGGAGCCGGGGCCGCGCTCCGGTCAGGCCAAGCTCAAATATCCCAAAATTGAACACCCGGAGGACTCGAAGATGCCCATTGAACAAATGGCTCCCGAACTGGAGCAGATTATCGACCTGGACGCGGAAATTCGCGAACTTGGCAGCGGCTACGGCGGCGCCAACGGCCCCGCCGAGGGGCCCCTGTGGTTGCACGAGGGCAACTACCTGCTGTTCAGCGACATCCACAACGACCGCCGGATGAAGTGGTCCGAGGGCGAGGGCGTGACCGTCTTTACCGAGGGCACCAACCGGGCCAACGGCCTCACCCGAGACCTGCAGGGCCGGCTGCTGTCCGCCGAACACGACGGCCGCCGGGTGGCCCGCCTCAGCCGCGATGGCGATCGCACCACCGTCATCGCCAACAGCTTCCAGGGCCGCCAGTTGAACCGGCCCAACGACGTTATCGTCAAGTCCGACGGAAGCATCTACTTCACCGATCCCTGGACCTTCCCCCGGGTGGCCAACCAGTGGGAGCAGACCATCTCCGGCGTTTACCGCGTCTCCCCCGACCTGGGGACAATGACCCTGCTGGTGGGCGACTTCACCCTGCCCAACGGCCTGGCCTTCTCCCCGGACGAAAGCGTGATCTACGTCAACGACTCCCGCCGGGGCCACATCCGGGCCTTTGACGTGCTTCCCACCGGGGGCATAGCTCTCTCGTCCGACCGGGTCTTCGCCGACCTGCGGGGTGATCGTCCCGGCGTGCCCGACGGCATGAAGGTGGACGTGGAGGGCAACGTCTATTGCGGTGGTTCAGGCGGCCTGTGGATTCTGGACTCCACCGGGAAGCACCTGGGCACCGTGGTCCACGGCCAGGAGGCCACCACCAACCTGTGCATGGGCGGCGATGACTGGAAGACGCTGTTCTTCACCACCCGAGGCACCCTGGGCAGCGTTCAAATCAAGATAGCCGGCATCCCCGTTCCCACCGACCGCTAAAGCCCTCCGTAAAACTCTGCTTCTCTGCGTCTCTTTGTAAGTCCCTTGCTCACAGAGAGACACAGAGGCGCAGAGATACGCAGAGGCAGATTTCAGGAGGTTTGAAATGCCTATAGAACAAATTTCCCCCAATCTCGCCAACGTCGTCTCCCCCGATGCGCCCATCACCGAGCTTGGCGACGGCTACGGCGGCGCCATGGGCCCTGCCGAAGGGCCTCTGTGGTGGCACGAAGGCGGCTACCTGCTCTTCAGCGATATCCACAACAGTCGCCGTATGAAGTGGACGGCCGCCGAGGGTGTGAGCCTGTTCATGGAACCCACCAACCGGGCCAACGGCCTGACCCGCGACCCCAGTGGCCGCCTGCTGGCCTGCGAGCACGACACCCGCCGGGTTACCCGCCAGGAACCCGACGGCAGCATTACCGTCGTTGCCAGCAACTACCGGGGCCGCCGCCTCAACCGCCCCAACGACGTGATCGTCAGTTCCAAAGGTGACATCTACTTTACCGACCCGGGCTTTCCCACGCCGGGGCTGGACCTGGACTGGAACGGCGTCTACCACGTATCGCCCGACCTGGGCACCATCACTCTCATCGTCTGGGACTTCAGCCGTCCCAACGGGCTGGCCCTGTCCCCCGACGAGAGCGTCCTCTACATCAACGACACCCGCCGCCGCCACATCCGGGCCTTCGACCTGGAACCCAACGGCATGCCCCTCATCGCCACCGACCGGGTTTTCTGCGACCTGGGCGGAGAACGGGAGGGCAACCCCGACGGCATGAAGGTGGACACCGAGGGCAACGTCTATTGCGGCGGTTCCGGCGGCATCTGGGTCATGGATTCTGCGGGCAGCCCCCTGGGCATCATCGTCCACGGCGCCCCCGGCACCACCAACATGGCCTTCGGCGGCGACGACTGGAAGACCCTCTTCTACACCACCCGCCACACTTTCGGCAGCGTCCCGGTCAACATCGCCGGCATACCCGTTCCGGCGGGGCGCTAAGGGCGAAGTGAGTCTCCCCGTCTCTGTATCTCTTTGTGAAAGCGCCTATTTTCACAAAGAGACACAGAGACAGAGAGCATTTCGGAGGAACACTGAAGGGACTCAACCATGAACCCATCCCGGGGCAACATCCGCTACATCATAGGCGGCATTCTGGTGGCCCTGGGCGCGCTGCTGCTCCTGAGCAACACCAACGTCATCAACCTGGACTGGGGCTGGGACTTCATCCGCACCTGGTGGCCAATGCTATTAATTGTGTGGGGACTGTGGGAACTGGTCTCCGGCGGATTCCGGTTTCGCCTCTGGCCCATCATTCTGCTCCTGCTGGGCATCGGCTTCCAGCTATCTGCCCTGGACCTGTGGCAGTGGGACTTCTCGGTGGTCTGGCCCGTTTTCATCGTCATCGTGGGCCTGGCTATCCTCCTGGGCCGGCGAAGGAGAGGAGCCAGGCGCCAGGAGTGGGAATCCGGCAATATTGTGGAGGGTTCGACTGTCACCAGTTCCCAGTCCGGCGACACCTGGCGGGCCATCTTCAACAGCATTGAAGAACGTTACCCGGATCGAGAGTTTCGGGGCGGCGAAGTCGAAGCCAAATTTGGCAACGTGTCCCTGGACCTGCGGCAAGCGACCTTGCCGGAATCCGGCGCCCGCCTGGACGTGCAACTGACCTCGGGCGGCCTTCACCTGCGGGTACCATCCAACTGGCGCGTCAACGTCGAAGGGGTCAGCGCCCACTTCGGCGAAGTCCAGGACAGGCGAACAGAGACATCTCCCAGCATCGTTGCTGGCCAGCTAACAATCGCGGGCAGCGTCACCTTCGGCAGCCTGGAGATTTTGGAGTGAAAGTGGTACCGCTGTCCTCCAAATCCATTGCATCTTGCTTATCCATATCTTGTTAATCCATAAAAGGAGCAAACATGCCGCCACCGGAACGTTACAACACCAACTACAACCTCGGCGTGGGGGGCGCCGTCATCAAGGACGGCAAGCTGCTGATGGTTCGCCGGGCATCCCGCCGGGGACGGGGCAACTGGCAAATACCAGGCGGCTTCGTGGAGCAGGACGAGACCATGGAACAGGCGGTGGTCCGCGAGGTTGAAGAGGAGGCCGGCGTAACCGCCGAGGTGGTGGGCGTCCTGGGCATCCGCAACCGCTACGACCCCGACAACGGCAACAGCACCTACGTCATCATGGCCCTGCGCCCCCTCTCCGGCGAGCCCACTCCCGACGCCCACGAGGTTGACATGGCCGCCTGGTTCTCCCTGGACGAGATCGACGCCCTGGAGCAGGTGCCGCCCATCAACCGGGAGGTGGCCCGCCGCGCCCTGGACGGTCAGCGCCGCATCCTTGACCCCCAGGAAGTAACCCAGCCCACCGGCCTGACCTACACCCTCTTTATTGGGTAAGGCGCCCCAGGGACAGGCTGGCGCCCCCAGACCAGCCTTCCCTTTGACTTGGGAAGGCACGGTGCATACAGCCACAGGCGAAAAGGCAGCCACAAGGGCTGCTCCTACGGGACTACGACCACCTTGTCGCAGTGGCGGCGGGCCAGGGCCATCAGGTCGGGGTGTTCGTTTCCGGGGTTGTCGCCCGTTACGCAGATGACCGTCCACAGGCCGGCCCGGGCCTCCCGCCCCATTCGCGATACCACCTCTTCCAGGTTATCGGGACGGATGACCGCTTCCAGTCCCCGTATCCACGGGCGCACCAGGTCCAGGGCTGCCGCATCCCCCGCTGTGTAATCGGCAAAGGCAATCAGTTCCTTCACCCGCAGCGGCACCGCATCCATGTCCCCATTGCCCAGCGTCAGCACCGTTACCGCCCTCTCCCGGGCCTTGAACTCGGCCACGTATTTGCGGGTAAGTTCTACCTGGCGGGCGTGAGTTCCGGCATGACCGGAAGACCGCTCCACCAACTCCAGCATGGTCAACCCGGGGAAGGAGTTGTGGGGATTGGGCGGCGTTACCGGCCGAGCCAGTTGCTCCTCGGTAAGCCCTTCAATCACCAGCTTGAGCCGGTCGTAGGTGGCCTCCAGGTGCTCAATGTCCTGGCGCAGCCGCTCCTCCCGGCTGGAGAAGGGCGGCAGCATTTCCATCTCGCCAATGGCTATCTTCTCCAGGGCATCAACAAAGTTCTCCGCGTCCAGGTGCTGCAGCACCTCCCACACCGACCAGCGCGATCCCAGGAATGCGTCTTCGGCGTCAATGCCCTCCAAGGCCTGCCGCAGGGATCGCCGGCCCTCTTCCAGCCGAACCAGGGCCCTGGCCTTGCGTTCCATGGGTGTCAGTTGCGGTAGTTCAGTCAAGAATGCACCTCTATTTCAACTCCACCACCGTCACCCCGTCATTCGCGCCTTGCTCTTCCGGCCCCGCCGACGCGGTCAGGGGGTGGCCCCGCAGATATTCCCTCACGGCGCTGCGCAGGGCGCCCGTGCCCCGGCCGTGGATTATGCGGATTTCCGGCACGCCGCTCAGGGCCGCCTCGTTCAACAGCGTCTCCACCTTGTCCAGCGCCTCGTCCACCCGCTGGCCCCGCAGGTCCAGGTCCGTCTTAACCTGGCGGGGCGACGGGCGGCGGTAATACACCCCGGCGTCCCGGTTATGGCGGAAGCGGACGCCGGGGGCGTTGGGATCGACACCGCCGGGCGCCGCCGGTCCCCCGTTGCCCGGCACCGCGTAAGACACGGGCGAACTTTCAGATGCGCCCGGCTCCAGCCCCGCTTCAGCGGGACGCTCCAGTTGGTACACGGGAATCCGTGCCCGCATTGTGCCCAGCAGTACCTCAATGTGTTCGTCAGAGTCCTGCGGCGAAATGACCTCCACCGGCCGGGGAATGCCCCGGATATAGACCCGGTCGCCGCTGCGCAACTCCTCCTGCCAGGGCGTGCGTTCCACCTCGATAGGTTCCCACTGGGGCGATGTAAGCTCCTTCTCCAGCTGGGCCAGGTCTTCCTGGTAAGCCCGGAATCGCTCCGAAGTTTGTCCGCCGCTGGCGTTGCGGGCTGGCGCTCCGGGGGTCGGCCGCATCAACCGCCGGGCCGCCTGTTCCGCCTCGGCGTGCTCCGCCGCCCGTTCCGCCTGGTTCAACTGGGCCAGCAGCCCACCGATCCGTCGCTGCAGGTCCTGCCTGGCCTCTTCCACCAGTTCCAGCCGCGCCGCCTCCACCGTGGCCAGCCGGGCCTCCGTCTCCGCTTGCTGGGACCGGGCCTGGGCCAGCAGTTCCTCCGACTCCTGCCTTAGCTGGGCCACCACTGCCCGTTCTTCCTGCAACTCCCTCACCAGGTCGTCGGTGACCAACTGGGAGGGCGCGATGAAGGAGCGGGCTTCTTCCAGTATTTCCGGCGCCAGCCCCATACGGTCGGCAATGGTCAGGGCGTAACTGCGGCCGGGCAGTCCCAGTGTTATCCGGTAGGTGGGTTCGAGAGTCCCCGGTTCCAGGTCCACGCTGGCATTCACCATCCCCGGCTGTTCCTGGACGTACCTGGCCACTCCCCGGTGGTGGGTGGTGGCGATGGTCATTACCCCCCGTTGCCGCAGGTGACCCAGGATGGCCTGGGCCAGGGCGGCCCCCTCCTCCGGGTCGGTGCTGGTCCCCAGTTCGTCAATCAGCACCAGGGAACTGGCCGTGACCTGGGCCAAAATCGTCCGCAGGTTCTGGATGTGGGAACTGAAGGTGGACAGGGACTGCTCAATGCTTTGCTGGTCGCCGATGTCGGCATAGATGCCGTCCAACAGGGGAAACTCAGCAGCCTCGACGGGGACGTGCAGGCCGGCGTGGGCCATCATTGCCAGCAGCCCCACCGTCTTCAGCGCCACCGTCTTACCCCCGGCGTTGGGGCCGGTTATGACCATCACCCCATTGTCGCCGCCCAACTGCACACTGGTAGGCACCACCCTATCCGTCAGCAAAGGATGGCGCGCGCCGGTGATGCGCAGGAGGCCCGTTGACGTGTCAACCACCGGGGCCACGGCGCGGCGGTCAGCGGAATAGCGGCCTTTGGCCATTGCCAGGTCCAGCCGGGCCAGCAGGTCCAGGGCCAGCAGCAGGTCATCCCCCTCGTCCCCCACCCGGGCGGCCAGTACCCGCAGCACCCGCTCCTCCTCTCGCTCTTCCGCCAGGCGCGTCTCCCGCCACCGGTTGCCCGTCTCAATGGCCGGCAGGGGTTCTATGAAGACGGTGGCCCCGCTGTCGGAAACGTCATGGACAATGCCCGGGATCTGGGACTTGTTCTCGGCCTTGATGAGGAGGACCAGCCGCCCGTTGCGCTGGGTTATGATGGGTTCCTGCACCACCGCCCGCTGCTGGTAGCGGCGCAGGCTGCGCTGCATTACTTCGTTAAGCTGCTGGTAGGCGGACCGGGATTCCCGGCGCAGTTGCCGCAACTCCGGGCTGGCGTCGTCCAGGATTTCCCCGGCGGGGCTGATAGCCCTCCGGATGGCATCCTCCAGCCCGCCCAGGTCGGGGATGTTGCCCGCCATGCCCGCCAGCAGGGGCAGGTCGTCCCGGTGGGCCAGGGCCTTGCGGTTGAAGCCCGCGGCGGCGGCCAACTGCTGGACCTGGTGCAGTTCCTCGCCCCGTAGGGAGCCGCCCAGCATGGCCCGCTGCACGTACTCCCGCAGGTCGGCGCCGGGACCGAACTCCAGTCCGCCGCCGTTGTCCAGGAACAGCCTTGCCTCGTCCGTCTCCTGCAGCCGCGTCCCGATCTCCGGCGCATCGCCCACCGGCGTCAGTTCCAGCGCCCTTTCCTGCCCCAGAACCGTGCGGGCATAGCCGGCCAGCCGCCGCCGTATCTGATCAAACTCCAGCAGCCCCAGGGCGCGCTCAAACCCGCCCAGCGCGTTGGAGCGCATCATTTCCGAATCTCTAATCAACTCTCACCAAGTCAACTTTACTAAGCACATGCTCGCGTGCCAAGAATTTCTTGATTCTCCGCCACAGCGCACCGCAACAGTGCGGAAGCAGCCTTGTTGCGGTCAACCCCCAACCACTTCGACAACAGGTCGAGGGACTGCTTAAAGTCCCTGTCGCAGTGTATTAGGAAAGTATCAACGCACTCTTCATCAGGGATATACGCGAACGCTTGTACCGACGCTGCTTCCAAAAGACTGGACCATTTCAGGGATTGCCCAAAGTATTCTCTCTCCATTAAGGGAAGGAGTTCAGTGTCTCCGAAACCAGCCAAAAATTCTTCTACAACCAGGGTAGCCCAATCCGACACAGACAAGCCAAATGGGCCGATCGCCTCACAAGCCAATTGTTGGCACCTTCGCCATTCTTCTGGACGGATTGATATACATACTGGAACACGATCAGGACTCCCTAGGTTCATCGCGGGTACATAGATCCTATTCCCAAGGCTATTGTTTTCCTTCATTCAAAGCTTCCTTTGGGTTCACTACCAAATTGTTCCCCCAGCCCCATCCTGTATATCCTGTCCATCCATGTCTGAATCTGAATTTCCAAGCTTAAGGTACAATGGCCCATACCCGGCTCTGCCGCAGCAGGCCCGCCACCGTTTCCAGGGTGTCGTGCTTGGGGTCGCGGATGTTCAGCCTCCGGTCCAGGATAATGTCCTGGCGGCGCTGCAGGTAGGGGCACACCTTCAGGAAGCCGCTCAGGGTCATCCGTTCGCCCCCCAGCAGAATGTAGTCCAGCTCCCTCTCGTGGGGCTGGAACCGGTCGGACACCACCCCGCAGGCTTCGTCGAACAGCTTGCGCATCTGCCCTTCCCGAATGCGTTTGAACCGCAATTGCGACGTACCCCCGGCGTGGTGCTTGCCCTTGACGTAGCGGGTGTCAGTTTTGGTTACCACCGGCTTCGTTCCCTGGAACACCGCCACCAGGTACCGGCCCAGCCGCAGCAGCACCACGCCCACGGTGTAGTCGGTGGTCAGCAGGCGTCTCAAGGGGGCTTCTTCCCACTCACCGCCTACCAGGGACTCCCCTACGGGAAAAGGAGGGATTACAGCCAGGCCCCGTTCTCCCGCCCTGAACACCGCCAGCCCCGTATCCGACTTCAGCAGCGCATCGCCCCCGGGCCCGTCAATGACGGGGGCTGCGAATCGGTACCACTCCCGCAACTCCGGGTCCCTGGACTCAGACCAATGACCCAGATCCCGGGGAGCCAGGTACAGGGAAGCCACCCCCTCGGGAGTAGAATCCGGAAACTCCGGCGCCACCCGCGATAGCGCGCGCAGTACCGCCTCGGGCGGCAGAGACTGTCCCGGGGCCAGGTTTGCAAGGCGGTCGGCGCTTGTAGTGGCCGGATTTCCGTGCAAAGACATAAGCGGGGAAATTGTATCACAGGGGTGGTTTCGGGGGTTGGCGGATACATCGCCGAGCGGAGGAAGGCCAGAGCTCGGAAGCAGGGGTTGCCAGCCGGAGCGTATAATGTCGCCAGGGTCGCTAACTGCCAGGAGAATTACCCCATGACCACCATAAGCACCTTCGAGGAATTGCTGCAAGTCCTTGACCAGAATCCTGAGTGGGCAAATGCTCTAAGGACCAGAATCCTGAGCGGTGATCTTCAGACCATGCCGGAAGACTTCAGAAGGTTCAGAGAGAACACTGGCCGCCGTCTGGACCGCATAAGCAGCGACATCGGTGACCTTAAGGGCTACTATATGCGAACCCAGATCGTGGACGGCGCTGCCGACCTGGCAGAATACCTGGGTTACACACTGGAAGGCATGCTGGATCGGGATCAGCTGCGCCGCATGGTCGGCAACCGTCTGACAGGGGGCGAAAGGCTTAGCTTTTTTGTGTCCGCTGACCTGGTGATGAGGGTTGTTGATCAAAACGGCAATCGGGCTTATATCGCCACTGAGATCTCCTATACCGCCTCTACGCGGGACACCACCAGGGCTATCCAGAATGCCGCCTTCATTACCCTGGTGACCAGAGAACAATGCCACGCCGCTGTGGCCAGCGTAAGGAACGAGCATCAGGTTGAAGAACTCATCGCCGGAGGCGAGGTACTCTGGCTCCCATTGCCTGACCGAAACCCCGAAGTCGATTAGCGTGTCTGCAAGTAACCCGAACGCAGCAAATGGGCTTGAACAGCGGAATTCAATGCTGGCTGCAAGCCTGGACCGGCGCCAAAACTCTTTGCGGAGATTTCTCGAGAAACGAGGTTCAAGTTTGCTTAGGCCTCGCGTCGTCTTCAGCTTAAGTCACCTAACTTCCCAACAAGAACGCCCGGCCTCGGGGCAGGGCGAAAAATAGGTGGGGGACGCCCCGGCGCCGAGGGCGTGCGCCGGTTTGTCCCCCATGTTCGTGGGGCTTTCGCCCCGGGGCTAGGCAGCCAGGTAACCGGCCATGGAAAAGTCAGAGGAAAGGCGGAAGGTGTCTTCTCCGAAGTTGGCGGGGCACATGGTCCCGTTGGCCGCCACCACCATCACCCGCCGGTCCGTGTGTTCCATCAGCGTGTCCAGGCTGTAGCCCCGCAATCGGGCCAGCAGCCCGGGCCTGACCAGGGAAATGGGCAGCAGTATCAGATCAATGTCTTCCCACTCCGCCCACCGTGCCAAATGCTTGAACCCGTGGGTGGTGGGGAGGATAGCGCGGGCATCGATGCCCCGCGCCTGTATGCGGGCCAACTGACGGGCCAGGGGCGCCCGTCCCAGGGGAAGCAATTCCCTCCAGGTCAGAATGCGCTGCCACTGCCGCCGGTGGTCCTCGGGATAAGGATTGACCAAGTAGGAAGCTGCGGACATTTCAAACAGCACCACCTGGCTTGCATTGGCGATGGCCAGTTCGGTGGCCCACCCCCGAAGTCGGTTGAACTCGGCGGACCCGTGCAGGTCCGTAACCGCGAGAATGCGCCGGACGGGAACGTCCAGCCTTAGCGCCGAGTGATCTCGGCCCATCATCACCGGTACCGAATCGTCCTCGGTCTCCATCTTCAACTCAGGCGGAAGCTCGCAGGACAGGTCCGCGACCTCATCGTCGGGTTTATTGGCGCCCTCTCGAACGTGGTCCAGGTACTCCACGAGGGCCGTAATTACCCTGGGGTCGGAGGTTACAAACCCCTCAAAGCCCTTTCCCTGCTGCATTAGCCCGCCCACGCCAAACTGGTCATCAGGAGAGATTTCCCAGCCCACAAGGGCGATGGGGACAGGATTAACAGAGACCAGGAACCATTGGTTCACCAGAAGGTGGCGATCCATGGGAAGCGAGACCCACACGGCCTGGGTATCCGCCAGGAAGTCGGGCGCTGCACCTGCGCCGAACCCAACCATTCGTACCCCGGCCTCCAGAATCCTTCGATACCTGCGCCGCTCCCCTCCCAACTTCCCGGTGGTCTGGAACCCCACGTACAGGTCGGCCCCTTCCGGGCTGGCCAGGATCTCCTCCTCTATCTCCCGGGTGAAGTACAGCATCTCCAGCGGGGAGTTCAGGAACTGAAACCCCTCAATGGGAGTGCCGCCGTTGCGGAGGCTCCGCTCCATCCTTTTTATAAACCGCGCCACACCTGTTTTTTCGGGATGCGACCGGTCGTCCATGGTGATTGCCCATTCCATCGGTGTTGCTCCCTCCTTCGGCTTAGCATCTCGCTTCGCTTATTGCAAATTATTATGGTGATAAGCCATTCGATATAGTGTCATTATATCATCGTGATACGCAATGTAAAGTATTATGAATAAAAGCTCACAGGGCCATCCCTTTCTGTGCGAAAGGGATGGCCCTGTGAGCTTATTCGGCCAAAAGGCCGGCCTGCATTGCTTGCCTATTCGTATGTGGATTAAGTGCCTATCATGCCATGCTTGGCTGGTCAGGTATTTTCCTTACCCCACCAGAATTTGCATGCTCCATTCCAGCAGTTCGCCTTGCCTACTTGGCAATTGGCGCTGCCGCCTACCCCAGGCCCTGTGCTAAGTCCTCCATCTTCGCAATATTCACCGGGTCCGGCCCCATCTCGCCCCGCTCCAGCCGCTTGACCATGGTTACGGCCGCATCGTTCATGGGTGTCGCGACGCCGCTTTCCCGCCCCTTGCGCGCCACCAGGCCGTTTATGTAGTCCACCTCCGTCCTGCGGCCCTTCAGAATGTCCTGGTGGAAGAAGGAGCGGGCTTCCCGACCCTCGGCCTGCGACGCCTTCACCAGGTTCTCAACCAGCGCCTCCGGCGACGCTGCAGCCTCTTCCATTGAGAGTCCAAACACCGGTTCCATGCTGTAACCCTGGGCGCGACCCACCAGCAATGTCTCCCGACCCAGTTCCAGGCATACCCTTATCCGCTCCGGCGCCTCCGTAAGATGGGCCGGGCCCACGCCGGCCAGGGCGCACACCGGGGCCACAATGCTGTTGAACACCAGCTTGGACCACCGCGTCCCCCACAGGTTGGTGGTCAACTCCGTCTTGCCGGCCGCGCTGAGGATGGACTGCAATTCCTGGAGGCGTGGAGTAATTCGTCCGTGCAGTTCTCCCAGAACGAACGTTGTACGGTCCATGGCCGTGTTGCGCTTAAGGTGTCCCGGCTCAAACACCTCAGACGACATGGTCAGCACGCAGCCAATGTCCCGGGTGGGACCCACCACCGGGGCAATCCACTCGTCGTTCAGGCTGTTCTGCGCCGACACCAGCACCCCGTCGTCCTTCAAATACGGGAGAATAAGCTGGGTCAGCCACATGGTGTCGTAGGACTTGCAGGCCAGAAAGACGATGTCAAAGCTGCCCTCCAGGGTGCAAACCTCGTACAGGTGCAGGGCCCTCACCGGCGAGGTGAACTCCTCTCCGGCGATGGACATGTGGAGGCCGTTGGCCTTCATGGCGTCCACGTGCGCGCCCCACTGGTCTATCATCACAACGTCGTGGCCGGCCACGGTCAGCATCCCGCCGATAACGCTGCCGGTGCCGCCCGTGCCAACCACGGCAATTTTCTTCGAAGAGGTGCTGGTCATGAGATTCCTCGAATTGAAAAGTCGACTCAAAAATAGTGGCTGAAGCCATGCCCCTTACAGCCGGACTTACCTTCACGGCAAGCGGCTTAAGCCTAATCCCGTCCCATTAGCCTGTCAATTAACCCAAAGACGGTTAAAACCATCCTGTCATTCGTAGTGAGCGCCTGGCAGTTATGGTAAGGTGGAAAGGAGGGCAACTGGAATCTGCTTGGAGGTGGGGACGGGGATGGCCCATTTTCCGAAATCTTGCCGAACTTTCTTCCGCGCGTTCTGCGCGACACTGGCGGGCCTGCTGGCCGTCGCCTTCCTGGCAGCCTGCGGCTCTGAACCGGAACCCGAGCCCGTAATGTCGGCATCGCCCAGCGCCAGCGCCCAGGCCACGGCTCCCATGCCTCAGCCCGCCCTGGAACCCGCGCCGCCGGCCACTCCCGTGCCCGTCATCCAGGCGCCGGAACCCTCGCTGGCTCCAACCCCTACTCCCATTGTCATCATTCCATCCCACACCCAGGAGCCGCCGCCAACGCCGCTTGAAGTGCCCTCCTCTGCTGTCAGCGCCGACCGGGTCACCGACTCTCCAGCGCCGCCCCCCAATGGTGAACCGACGCTTCAGATCGCCCCCAACGCAACCTGGGGAAACGTTTACGACTCCCTGTCGCCAGCGGAACAGTCCTGCATCCTGGGCCGCATGGGTGAGGAACGCATAAACCGGATGCGGGAACTCCCCTTCGCGTTGGAAGGCCTGGGGCAGGAATCGGTTGCCCTTCTCGATTGCCTTTCCGACGACACGGCCCGCGAATTGTTCCTGGCCGACATGGCCGCGCAGATGGGCGGGTTAACGGGGGAACAGGAAGGCTGCCTGCGCACCCTGCTCAGCGGTTTCAGTCCCTCGCAACTGGCCGCAGCCTCCACCGGCGAGCCCACCCCCGAAAGCGCAATGCTGATGCTTTCCTTCAGCCTGGGGCTGGTGGGGTGCCTCCCCGAACTGGCCGCCCAGCCTTCCGGCGGGCCACCCACCGATACTGGCGTCAATGACACTGGCCAGCCGGTTCCGGACCCCTCTCTGATCTGGTCCTTCACCACCGGCGGCTGGGTGCTCACCGCCCCAGCGGTGGTTGACGGCGTGGTGTACGCCGGTTCCGACGACCACAGCCTCTATGCGCTGACCGCCGACACGGGCGAGTTGCTTTGGAGTCACGCCACCGGCGACGTAATCCGTTCCACGCCCACCGTCGCTGCCGGAAAGGTGTTTTTCGGCTCCAACGATAACCACGTATACGCCCTGGACGCCGCCACCGGCCAGGAACTTTGGAAGCACGATACCGGCGACTGGGTCCAGTACTCTCCCGCCGTCAGAGCCGGCAAGGTCTTTATTGCCGCCTCGGCAGAAGGAAACCGGAGGGTCCACGCGCTGGACGCGGCAACGGGGGAAGTGGCCTGGATTGCCGAACACCCCTTCCCCATTGGCGCGGAACACACGCCGACACCCATTGGCGACAAGGTATATGCCCAGGGGGCCGAATACGGCAAGTTTTACGCCCTGGACACCGCCACCGGCCAGACGGTCTGGCAGGCAGAGGTGGGTGGTTACGTCGTGTCCGCTCCCACCGTCCTGGAAGGGATGGTGTACCTGACGGTAGCAAACCGCGCGTATGCCCTCCACGAAAGCACCGGAGAACTCTTTTGGGAAAGGAACACCGAGGAGTTTCCCGCAGGGGACTTCCCTGCCATGGTAATGGATGGGGTCTATTACCTTACCCCCAGCAGCAACGTGTATGCCCTGAACGCGGCCACCGGCGAAGAACTTTGGAGTTACCAGTCCGGTATGCTGTCCACCGCGCCGATAGTAGCCGACGGCGTGCTGTACGGCGCTTCCGGAGATACTGGATCTGTCTTTGCCCTGGATGCATTGACCGGACAGGAAATTTGGAAGGAGTCCACGGGCGGCCAGGTCATCCAATCACTCACTGCAACAGACGGCTTGCTGTATGGCGAATCGGACTCGGGCGCATTGATCGCCGCCGCTGGAGACAGCGGTGTCCCCCTTTGGAGCTTTGAAAAGGGCGGGTTCTCCGACGTTCGGGGCTACACGGTCGTGAATGGGGTGGTGTACTCCGCCGGTCCCAACAACAGCGTTTACGCCCACCGGGCGCCACAAGGGTGACCGGGACGCCCCGACCGTCGCCCTTCAACTCTATAAGAAATCGGCCCGGGCCTTCTTGCCCGGGGCCCGGGCAATCGCATTTGGAGACTTCCTTCAACCACAGAGGCACAGGGCACGCGGATAATCTCTGTGCGACTCCGCGTGCTCTGTGCCTCTGTGGTGAGAAAAAGGCCGGGACAAATATAGGCGAACGGGTCTTTCTGGTTCAAAGGCAATTGCCCTGTTGCCCGGGCCTCCGCTTACAAACTCCCCCAGTTATCCTCCTACCACTTCTGTATCTCCGGCAGCACTTCCTTCCCGAACAGGCCTATGTTTTTCATCGTGGCGTCGTGGGACATTTTTGATTCCTGGCCGTAGAAAATCAGGTGGTCCATCCCCAGCCGGTCGTACAGGTACCGGATCTTCTCCAGCACCGTGTCGGGAGTGCCCGCGACGATATGGTAGTTCTCGTTCAGTTCCTCGTAACTCTGCTGGATCAGGGGACGAATGGCCCTTCGCGCCGCCACCTGCTCGCCCTGCTGGGAGCGGTAGCCCACCGGGTTCATGTACTCCCGGGGGCCGCGGGTGGTGGTGCCCATGCGCCAGATGAAGTGTCGGGCCTGCTCGTCGGCCTCCTCCTGGGTGTCCGCCACGTAGCAGCACAGCAGGTAGCCAAAGTTGTCCGGGGTAGGTTCGTAGCCAACCTCCGCGGCCGTCCCCCGGTAAATCTGGAACAGGTCCTCGGTAACGTCCAGGGGCGTCAGGAAGGCCACGTAGGTATAGCCGTGCGACGCCGCCCACTGGGCAGTCTCCGGGCTGGCCGTGCCCGGCACCCATACCGGCGGATGGGGCTTCTGCACCGGCACCATCCAGGGATTCACCACCCGGAAATTGTAGTGCTTGCCTTCCCAGCGAAAGGGGCCGGGCTCGGTCCACGTCTTGATAACCAGGTCGTGGCACTCCTCGAAGCGCTCCCGGTTGTACATGGGATTGCCGTTGGTGGCCAGGGTCTCGACGCCGGTCCCACGCACCATGCCCGAAATAACCCGCCCGCCGGAGATGACGTCAATCATGGCGATTTCCTCGGCCAGGCGAACGGGGTTGTCGTGGATGGGCAGGATGTTGCCCAGCAGCAGTATCTTGGCCTGCTGAGTGGTACGGGCCAGCACCGCCGCCGCCAGGTTGCACGATGCGTTCATACACGACGGCGTATTGTGGTGCTCGTTGACCATAATGCCGTCATACCCCATCTCGTCCACGTACATGCACTCGTCAAAATACCGCTTGAACAGGTCCGTGGCCGTATCGGGCTCAAAGTAGGTGTTGGGAAAGGTCAAACGCAGGGAGGGATACTTCTCGCCCTCCTCATCAGGGTATTCGTGGTAGGGAAATTCGCTGAAGTAATAGATTTTCATGGGGTGGTGGCCCTCCTGAAGCAGGCTTGGGCAATTATATACCATGGTTGGAAGGGGTTACTCCCGAATTTGGTTGAGGGGAGAAGGTGCTAGCGATACTTTTCTATCAACGCTTGGGGGCCCGTTCGACCCGAGCCGGTTTGCTTGACGCTGAGGTTGGCGGCCAATGTAGTAGGGGTAAGGGAGCGGTCTTATCAGGTACAACCGTGGAGCGAGGAAAACTCTCGCTTGGGAAAGTCCTGGAAAAGAAAATGCCATGCGTCCGGCGCCCGCCTCTCACCCAGCCGTCCAACTCCAAAAGGCGCATGAGTTCCCGACCTGAGATGTTCAAACGACTCTACCTTGTTTCCGCGACTACCGCGAATCCACAGGTAGAATCAACTGCATCAACCGGTACAACGCGGACATGATTTTCGGCCAGATAATCCTGGATATAACCCAGGCGCTCCACTTCATTCAGTTGCAGTTCAACGGCCTCTTGAAGTTCCAGACGGATCTGGTCTAAAGTGTCCGCGAAGGTGGATGTCCCTAGTTCAAGGCAGAGCCCAACCCACCGGTCTAATTCCTGACTGAATTCAAAGGTCAGGACAATAACGTAGTCGGTCGAGCCCTCTGTATTGCGGTGAATTACTGTTGCAGTGTCGCGCATGGGATGCCTCTTTACTGATACGTCCAGGAATGTCGGCCGCCAACCCCGAATATAACGGATCTATGATAGCACGAGCAGGGTTGGAGTAATCCAAGCTGGCGGAGGAGAATCTCCCTACGCGCAGGGAATCGCCGTGGTTGCGGATGCGTTGTTGGATGGTTTCGATTACTTGAACAAGGCAGGGCAATCGCGCTTTAACCACTTGCCGTTCAGAACTGCCAAGACTGTCATTCTGAATCCGCCTGAGGCGGATGAAGAATCTAAACTCCCTCCCACAAACCAACTTTCGGACCCGCAACCGAGCTTTCGGGAAGGATTTTGGGTTCTCCGGCAAATTCAGGCAGGCATTGACTTACTGATGGAGTGTCCAGCGAAATTAAAACGCGATTGCCCTGTTGAACAAGGTCATCTAGTGGCATACCAATACCCTTTTCCTGTATCTTGTACGAACTTGTAACAGCCTGCTCCAGCTACCACGGCTGGGCCTCCGCCCGAACCAATCGCTCCATCTCGGAGTCAACCACCAGGGCAAAAGCTTGCAGAGAGGTTGCCCCCAACAAAGCCGGGGCACCGTCCGAGCCGAAAATTACCGGAACCATGAACTCCTCCTCTTCCCAGCGCATCATTGTTTGGCCCACCGGACGCCGTTCTCTTTCGCCATTGGCTAGCCACAGTAGCCTTTCCGCCCTGGGCTGCACTCCCAGTTGGCGCAGCAAACCTTCCGGCAGCGAGGTATGGGTGGAGCTAGTATCGACTAGAGCATTGACAACTATGTATTCGGCCCCCTGCGGGTCGCCTATCTCCACGTCAACGAAGAAAGTTCCCATGTGAATCCCCACCTTTCCCTGGATGAAACAGGTACATTATAGGGTAGTGCCAAATATGGGACAGATACGGCCGATTTGAGGAGCGTCGCAAACATTGTCCCTATAAGGGGGCGGGGTTAGAATAGGGTGAGTTAGACCTGAAGAGGTGGAGCGATGCGCAACGAATGAACCGTTATTTGAAGCGCACCAATCTATCTTGAATCCCCTCTTCCATCCACGAATAAGCACGAATCTCCACGAATGGAGCATAGCGACAATTAAATTATTCGTGAAAATTCGTGCCTATTCGTGGATGAACAATTTGTAGAACCGACAGGAGCAACACCATGGTTCAGCAAGGCCAGATTGACAACCTTCTCCGCGAATCCGGCGAGATACCTGCTCCCCCTCACGTCTCCGCCCAGGCCGCCCTTCAGGACTACGATGGCGCCTACGCCCGTTCCATTGAAGACCCTGAAGGGTTCTGGGCCGAGGCCGCTGAGGGGTTGCACTGGTTCCGCCGCTGGGATGAGGTGTTCCAGTGGGAGTACCCCAACTTCCGGTGGTTCGTCGGTGGGCAGACCAACATCTGCTACAACGCCCTGGACCGCCACCTGGACACCGAGCGGCGCAACAAGGCCTCCCTCATCTGGCTGGGCGAGGACGGCACGGAGCAGGTCTATACCTACGCCCGCCTGGCCCAGCAGGTCAACCGCTGCGCCAACGGCCTCAAGTCCCTGGGCATCGGCAAGGGCGACCGCGTGGTCATTTATATGCCGCTGACACCCGAGGGGGCCATTTCCATGCTGGCCTGCGCCCGCATTGGCGCCATCCACAGCGTCGTCTATGCCGGATTCAGCGTCGGCTCCCTGCGCGACCGCATCCAGGACGCCTCGGCCAAGGCCCTCATTACCGGCGACGTGGGCTACCGTCGCGGCAACAAGGTGGACCTGATCGGCATCGCCAATGAGGCGGTGGAAGGCTGCGACTCCCTTGATTCCGTCATCGTCTGGCGGCGAGAAATGGCGCGGGAGGACCTGAAGGACGGGCAGGTGGACTTCGAGGAATTGCTGGCCGGCCAGTCCATCAACTGCGACGCCGAGGTGATGGACGCCGAAGACCCCCTATACATCCTGTACACCAGCGGCACCACCGGCAAGCCCAAGGGAGTGGTCCACGTACACGGCGGGTACAT
Organism: Dehalococcoidia bacterium; assembly: GCA_022821365.1. GTDB lineage: Bacteria > Chloroflexota > Dehalococcoidia > Lucifugimonadales > UBA3495 > Bin22. The sequence goes on from JAJEDS010000081.1 coordinate 20,235, forward strand.
GGTGGGCACCTACTACCACTTCAAGAACTTCTGGGACGTCAAGAACAACGATGTCTTCTGGTGCATGTCCGACATCGGCTGGGTGGTGGGCCACAGCTACATCGTCTACGCCCCCCTGGTGGCCGGGGCTACCACCGTGTTCCGCGAGGGCGCGCCGGACTACCCCCACAATGCCGTCTTCTACGAAATCATCGAGAAGTACGGCGTCAACGTTATCTTCACCGCCCCTACCGCCGTGCGCATGCTCATGCGCTACGGCGAGGAACCGGCCAGGCAGTACAACCTGCGCTCCCTGCGCTTCCTCACCTGCGCCGGCGAACCGCTGAATCCCGAAGCCCTGCGCTGGGCCCACGAGCACATCTGCGGTAGCGGCGAGTGGGCCCACATCGTGGATAACTGGTGGCAGACGGAAACGGGCGGCCCCTGCCTGGGCACCATGGCCACCATGGAGACCCGCCCCGGCCGCGTGGGCAAACCCCTGCCTGGCGCCCTGATGGACATTGTGGACCGGGAAGGCCAGCCCATTGAAGAACCGGACAAGGGCGGCTTCCTGGTCATCCGCCGTCCCTTCCCCCACTTCTCCCGCACCGTGTGGGGCGACCCCGAACGCTACGAGTCGACCTGGACCCAGATTCCAGGAGTTTACTCATCCGGCGACGTGGCCCTGCGCGACGCCGATGGCTACTACATGGTGGTGGGCCGCGCCGACGACGTGCTCAACGTGGCCGGCCACCGCATTGGTTCGGCGGAGGTGGAAAGCGCCCTGGTGTCCAATCCCTCGGTGGCCGAGGCGGCGGTGATCGGCAAGCCCGACGAACTTCGGGGCGAGGTAATCAAAGCCTTTGTAACCCTGCGCGTGGGCAACGACCCGTCGGACCTGATGATTGATACCCTGCGCAACCACGTCCGCGGCGTCCTAGGTCCCATAGCTGTCCCCGCCGAGATTGAGTTCACCCCAGCCCTGCCCAAGACCCGCTCCGGCAAAATAATGCGCCGCCTGCTCAAAGCCAACGAACTGGGCCTGGACCCGGGGGATATTACGACGCTAGAGGATTAGGGCAGCCTTGACCAGTAAGGCAGACGCGGCTACAGTGCCCGGATGAACAGAGAGCAATTCCTTCGCCGGGCGCGTCGCTATGCCCGGAGAAGCGGGTTGGAGCTTCGGTTTGACCCCGATCATGGCAAAGGCAGCCACGGCGCGTTGTACTTGGGTAGTCTCCGCACCTTTGTGCCGGATGGAGAAATTCGTAAGGGTACATTGTCTTCAATTCTAAAGGACTTGGGCATTGACCCAAGGAGGTTCTAAATATGCAATACCTCTATCCCTGCGACTTCACTCCGGACGATGAAGAAGGAGAAGGCTTTGTGGTCACCTTCCCCGACGTTCGGGGCGGCACCTGCGGGGCCAAGACCTTCAAGGAATCTATCATCCTTGCCGAGGATTGCCTGGTAGTGATGCTGGGTGCCTATATTGACTGCCAGGAAGAATTGCCCGTACCCAGCCCTTGGGAAAAGGGACAGGAACTTATAGCGGTTCAACCCGTGATTGCAGCCCAACTGGACCTGTATTCCGCTATGCGCCGGCAGGGCATCACCACGGAAGACTTGGCCCATCGGTTGCAGGTTCCAGTGTCTGATGCGCGAAAGTTGCTGATTTTGGACTACAAGACGTCCATAAACCAAGTGTTCAATGCCTTGGAAGCATTAGACTCCAAAGCCTCGTTTGAAGAAGCGGTAGCATAAAATAGAGGACGCTTACCAAAGGCTTTACTTCTCGGTTTGACCGATGAGAGAGTCACTCGAGGGAACCGTCAGCTTCGGGCAAAATCGGCAAAAGGAACCACCCCCATGAAAGCAATGGTACTGGACCAATACAACGCTCCCCTCTCCTTGCAAGACGTCCCCGAACCGCAGGTCGGTCCCCGGGACGTGCTGATTCGGGTGGTGGCCAACGGGCTGTGCGCTACCGACCTGAAAATCGCCGGCGGCCTGGTGCCCACGGTGTCTCTGCCCCACATTCCTGGCCACGAGGCGGCCGGCGAGGTGGCTCAGGTGGGCGCCGAAGTGCCTGGCCTGCAGCCCGGCGACCACGTTACTGTCTATCCCACCGAGGGCTGCGGCTTCTGCGACTACTGTCGCAAGGGATTCGAGAACTACTGCGTTACCGCCCCCCGCACCGGCTTCGAAATCAACGGCGGCTTCAGCGAATATATGCGGGTATCCGGCCGCAACGCCGTCAAAATCTCCCCGGAAGTGCCCTGGGAGGAAGCGGCCATCATCCCCGACGCCATGGCCAGCGTCTATCACGCCCTTACCCACCGCGCCCGAATCCAGCCCGGCGAGACCGTGGTCATCATCGGCATCGGCGGCCTGGGCATCCACGCCATGCAGATGGCCAGCCTGATGGGCGCCCGGGTCATCGCCGCCGACGTGGTGCCCGACAAACTCGTGGGCGCCGAGCAGTTCAACCCCGACGTGATAGTCAACAGCCGAACGGAAAACCTGCCCGAGAGAGTCAAGGAACTGACCAATGGCCTGGGCGCCGACGTGGTCGTGGAGGGCGTAGGCGGCGAGTCGGTGGCCGCCGTCCTGCCCGACAGCCTGGCCTGCCTGAAGCTCGGCGGCCGCCTGGTCATCCTGGGCTACAACTACGGCATCCCCCTGGCGGTGGACACGGCAGACTTGATCTACGGCCAGTGGAGCATCCTGGGCACCCGCGCCTCCAACCTCCAGGACGTGGTGGAAGTGGTGAAGCTGGTGGAGCAGGGCCGCCTCAAGCCCGTAGTATCCGAGACCTACCCGCTGCAAGAAGTGGAACAAGCCCTCGCCAGGCTGCGGGAGAGCCCTCCCCTTGGCAGGATTGTCTTGGAGTCAGAGAGTTAGGCTACGGAAGGGAACGACAGTCCGGCACGAGATTTCCACCCCATCCTGTCCATCCTGTCTATCCATGTTTGAATAGACCACCTCAAAGGAAAAGACCTGCCCATACGGCAGGTCAATTCTTTGGTCTTCGCTTTAGCTGGTCGGGGCGGCCGGATTTGAACCGGCGACCCCCTGCACCCCATGCAGGTGCGCTCCCGGGCTGCGCTACGCCCCGACACTAGGCAAATAGAATACCACACAGGCAATCCCGCCACAAGGCCAACTTTAAACGCGTGCGGGGCCATCAAAATTGGAGACTTCCTTTAGCCACAGCGGCGCAGAGTACGCGGAAGAGCACAGGGATTCTCCGCGCGACTCCCCGTACCCTGTGTCTCTGTGGTGAGAAACAGGCCGGGATAAGTTCAGAAGGGTCTCTCACCCTCCCGGCATCTGCATCACCTGGTGGACCTCAATCTCGCAACTCGGGTCCAGCCCCAGGTGTGGGTGGCCTTCCAGCATGGCTTGCGCCGCCGCCATGTCCGCGGCCTCAAGAATCGAGTAACCAACCACGCCTTTGTCGCTGGGGAAACTACCTTCGTTGGTAAGCTTCAGATTCTCCACCATGGGGCCGCCCATTTCTGGAAGGCCGTCCCCGCACCGACCTGCCCATTCCATCCACGCCTGCATCTGGCCCTGCATATCCTCCTGGGTGGCGCCCATTTCCTGCATCATCTGCATGTAAGGCGCCCGTACGTGATAAATGACTATAAACTTGCTCATTGCTCATCCTCGGCTTAAATTTGCCGGCTTCACTTAAACCCCACCATTCTAAGACCTCCACCGTCTGCGTTAAACCCATTCTTCCGTACTCTCATCATCAGTGGTCGTGTTCCCCATTAACGTCCTTTGTCCGGTGAGCACCCAAAGACAGGCGGTTGCCCCAGGGGTTAAAATACGCCAACCTTCATCCCCCGGAGGTCCACCATGCCCGGCCCCCTGCACGGCGTGAAAGTCGTAGAGTTCACCGAGATCATCGCCGGCCCCTTCGCCGGCATGCTCCTCTCCGACATGGGCGCCGACGTCATCAAGGTCGAACCTCCCTGGGGGGATCCCTGGCGGGGCACCCAGCCCATTTCTACCACTGAGAGCCGCGTCTTCATCGCCTACAACCGGGGCAAGCGCAGCATTACCCTCGACCTGACTACCGAACCCGCCGCCGAAGTGCTGGCCCGCCTTATCCCGCAGATGGACGTGGCCATAGTCAACTACCGTCCCGACGTGGCCGCCAGGCTGGGAGTAGACTACGATTCCCTCGCCACCATCAATCCCCGGCTTATTTACTGCGAAAACACCGCCTTTGGTCGCCAGGGACCCGATTCCTGGCGCCCAGGTTACGATATGATCCTCCAGGCCATGACCGGTATCATGACCGCCGAGAGTAAGGTCAGCAACGGCGCCCCCATGCACGTTGTTTCCTCACCCTTCGTCGATACCTCCGCCGGCCTCTGCCTGGCCTGGTGCGTTTGCGCCGCCCTGTTTCACCGCGAGCGTACCGGACACGGCCAGAAGGTAGAGACCACCCTGCTGGGCCTCGCCCTGGCCATGCTCGGCATGCGGTTCGTGGAGGTCGAGTCTTTGGACAAGGAGCACAACGCCGCCACCCTGGAATCCCTGGCCGCTCTGCGCGACGCCGGTGTGCCCTATCCTGAACTCTTGCAAATCTACGAGGCCGACCACCCCGTTTCCCCAGGCAACATCTACTACCGCAGCTACCAGACCGCTGACGGGGTGGTTTCTCTGGGCTGCCTCAGCGACCCTCTGCGGAAGCGGCTGCTGGACGTTTTAGGCCTGACCGATATCCGGTTCGAACCCGACTACAACCCCCGCAGCCAGGAGGCGGTGGCCTTTGGCGAAAAGCTGATTCGCCAGGCCGAGGAAGTCTTCCTCCAACGCACCGCCGCCGAATGGCTTGACGTGCTGGACAACAACGGAATCCCCGCCGGACCGGTGCGTTTCATCGAGGAGGTCTTCGACGACCCCCAGGTGCAGGCCAACGACCTCGTTGCCCGGCTGGAACACCGGGATGTCGGCCCCCTGCGGATGGTGGGACCCTTGGCAAACTTCAGCGAAACCCCATTGGAGCCCACGCCTCCCCCTGCCCTGGGCCAGCACACCGACCAGGTCCTCGCCGAACTGGGCTTCACCCCCGTCGAAATCGAAGGCTGGCGACAGAGGGGCGCCCTTAGTTGAAAAAACCTGGCGTCGTTCCTCACCCGACTGGGCGGTTTTAAACGGGCAAATCCCCAGCGCGTCGCTGCGGAGTGAGACCACAGGTTCTACTAAACCAATTCTGCCCTGACTGACATCCCCCCCTTGTCACCCCGCATAACCCATCTCCACCATAAAACCATAACAACAACGGAATTCACCCACCGTAGGGCCAGCCCTTGTGGCCGCCCTGTCCCGGGACGAAACCCCCAATACGGGCCAAAACGGAACCAAATGGAACCATTAACAAAAAATTCCCATTAGTGAACATTAGTGTCCATTCGTGGATAAAAAAGGAGATAAACAACCATGATGACCCTCAGCGAAATCAAACGCGAAATCCGCGCCCTCCAGCGCAAGTACCACCGCGAAATCGCCATCTACCGCCTCCGCCGCGTCTCCGAGGAAATCTACAACGACTACGCCCGCGCCGTAGCCGACCAGCAGGACCCGCCCAAGCCCCTGGAAATCATCCACAGGATTTCCAAAGAGGGCTTCCGCCTCACCACCTGGATGCACCTCCACAACTCCCTGGACAAGGTGCGGGAGCGTGGCGACATTCCCGAACCCCGGCGCATCGTCCTGGCCCTGTTCCCCTGGGCCTGGAAGAGCAAGTACGACTATTGGCTGATGCGGGAACTGCCCCCGCCTGCCCCGAAAGCCGACCTGGG
>JAJEDS010000325.1 GCA_022821365.1 Dehalococcoidia bacterium
GGAGGCCCTGGAAGGCGCGCCGTACCAGTTTGGCGCAAAGCTGGCAGATGGGACTGAAGTAGTCGCGCGAAGGGTGCTGGCGGCCACCGGACTGACCCATTACCGGAATATTCCCGACGACCTGGCGGCCCTGCTGCCGCCGGGCAGCTACGCTCATACTAGCGATTACGTTGACTTCAGTCCCTTGCAGGGGAAGCGGTGCCTGATTGTGGGCGGGCGCCAGAGCGCCTTCGAATGGGCCGCCCTGATCAACGAAGCGGCCGGGGCGGAGATTCACCTGGTGTACCGGCACGATACCCCCGCCTTTACTGAGTCAGACTGGGACTGGATCGACGAACTGATGGAACGGACGCGGGAGAGCCCCGGCTGGTTCAAGGGAATATCGCCCGAGGAGCGCGACGGGATATACCAGCGGCTTTGGGGAGAGGGACGGCTAAAGCTGGAGCCCTGGCTCTATCCCAGGATCCAGGGTGACAACGTGCATCTCTGGCCCAACACGCGCATCACCGGCGGGCACTCGAACACCGGCGGGGCCGTGTCCGTATCGCTGGACAACGGAAAAACCCTGATGGTTGATCAAGTAATCCTGGCCACCGGCTACCGGGTGGAACTGGCGCGGGAACCCTATCTCCGGCACCCCAGCATCGTCCAATCCCTGGCGGTGGAAGAGGGCTACCCGGCGCTGGACGACGGGTTCCAGTCCAGTATTCCGGGTCTTTTCTTCACGGGGCAGACGGCCACACGCGACTTTGGCCCCTTTTTCGGCTTCGGCATTGGCTGCCCCGCCGCTGCCTGGGTTATCGGCAACGCTCTGAACCGGTAGGGCACGGTCCGGGCAAGCCGGGCGGATTTGATTGGCGCTGCCAATCGGTAGCGTTCCAATTCAAGTTGTATTGCCGTCGGGCCAGGGCAGGCACACAGGTCTGCCCCTACCAAGTTCCCACCAAACCACCCAATGCGAAAGGGTGCGACGGCGGCCACGAAACTAGACCCTCTTATTCCTTGATGTTAAACTGCCCCTGCCAATGATTGCGCACTCCGGAGCACAGGAGCGGCCCCATGACCGAACCGGTGATTGTCTACGAAGTGGCCGACCAGATCGCCACCCTGACCCTTAACAATCCCTCCCGTCGCCACGCACTGTCAAGCGAGGTGCTGGCGGCGTTGAAGGACCGACTGGAACGCATCGAAGCGGATTCGACCATCAAGGTAGTGGTCCTGAAGTCCTACGGGCCAGTGTTCAGTTCGGGCCACGACCTGCGGGAAATGGTGGGGTCCGACGAAGAGTCCTATACCTGCATTTTTGCCGAATGCACCGAGGTTATGGAGGCCATCCGCCTGCTGCCCCAGCCCGTCATCGCGCAGGTGCAGGGGCTGGCGACGGCGGCGGGCTGCCAGTTGGCGGCCACCTGCGACCTGGCGGTGGCATCGGAGGACGCCGGATTCTGTACCCCGGGCGTCCAGATCGGCCTGTTCTGCTCCACGCCGGCGGTGGCCCTGTCCCGGGCGGTCAGCCCCAAGCGCGCCATGGAAATGCTGCTGACGGGCATTCCCATTTCGGCGAAGACGGCCCTGGAATGGGGCCTGGTCAACCGGGTGGTGCCGTCCGATCAGCTGGAGGGTACGGTTACGCAACTGGCGAAGCACATTGCCAGGGCCAGTTCTTACACTTTGGCCATTGGCAAACAGGCCTTTTACCGCCAGCTACAGTTGGACCGACCCCAAGCCTACGAAATGGCCCAGCGCACCATGGTGGAAAACCTGCTGGCCTACGACGCGCAAGAGGGCATAACGGCGTTCCTGGAAAAGCGGGAACCCCAGTGGCAAGATTAGGTTTCCAGAGTTAAGAATTAGCGAGTACGAATTAAACGATTGATGATGGGGAGTTCCACCGCAATGGGCTCCGCGTGTCGGCCGCTCAATTCTTGATTCATGATTCTCAATTGTTAATTGACTGGAGGGAGTAATGGCAGACACACCCCTGTTTCCGGTAACGGTGGTGGGCAGCTGGACCAGGCCGCCGGAACTGATTCAGGCCTTGCGACGGCGGCAGGCCGACGAAATATCGGAGGACGAATTCAACGCCGTGGCCGACAAGGCGGTCATAGAGGTGTTGAAGGCCCAGGACGAGGCCGGCGTCGACATAGTCAGCGACGGCGAGCAGCGGCGGGACAACTTTTATTCCTATGTCGTCGGCAAAATCGCCGGGATGCAGCTGATGAAGGTGTCGGAACTGCTGGACTACGCCCGCGACCGTGCCCGCCTGGAAGAACAGCTGCGCGCACTGGACGTTCCGGCCTTTGCCATCAAAAGCCCCATCGTCGTGGACAGGATTTCCACCAATGAGGGGCTGTCCCTGGACGAACTGGCCTTCCTCAAGCAGCACACCGACAAGCCTATCAAGATTCCCATCCCGGGTCCCTACATGCTTACCCGTTCCAGCTGGTTTGAGGGTCTCTCCGACAAGATTTACCCCTCCCCCGAAGACCTGGCCAGGGACGTGGTGCAAATCCTGCGGGAGGAGACCATCAAGCTGCGGGACATGGGCGCCGATTTCATCCAGTATGACGAGCCCATCCTGACCCAGGTAGTGCTGGGCGAAGAGTCCAGCGAGACCTTCATGTGCGCGTCGCTGCCCCAGCGGCGCGACCCCACGACAGAGCTGGAGTTTGCCCTGCGGATGATGAACGAAGTGGCCGAGGGCATCGAGGGCGTAAAGCTGGGCGTCCACGTCTGCCGGGGCAACTGGAGCCGCAAGGAAGAGGTGCTGCTTACCGGCAACTACGGCCCGCTGCTCCCCTACCTGGTGCAGATGAACATCGACCAGTTGGTGCTGGAATGCGCAACCCCCCGGGCGGGCGAAATGGAAGTCTTCAAGGAGTACGCCAACGAGAAGGAAATTGGCCTGGGCGTGGTCAACCCCCGCACCGACGACCTGGAATCGCCGGACCAGGTGGTGGACCGGGTCAAGGAAATGCTCCAGTACTTCGATGCCGACAAGATTTACCTGAACCCGGACTGCGGCTTCGGCACCTTCGCCGAGCGGAACATCAACACCGCCGACGGGGCCTTCCACAAGATGCGCATAATTGGCGAGGCTGCCCGGAAGCTGCGCTCCGAGTTCGGCTAGGAATTGGCAATTCAAACATGGATTAACAGGATGGACAGGATTGGGTTGTTGAGCGCCGGGGAACTTGCGGTTCCGACACAATAGTCTCCACGAAATTCACTGGAAAATCCTGTAAATCCTGTCCATCAATGTAAATGAAAAGGAGAAAGAAATGGTGGAAGCAGAACGCGATCTGAACGGTCTTCCCCGGGAGAAGCTGACCGAGGTGCTGGAGTCCTTCAAGGACCCGGATGTCTTTAACGCCGTAACCGGCCTGTGGAAGTCCCGCATTGCCTGGCAGGGCGGGATGCGGGCCCGGGCCTACATGCGCAACCACCAGGTGGATATGGACGAACCGGGCGACCTGACCGCTACCGACGTGGCCGCCAGCGCGCACGAGCAACTGCTTTCGGCCATCGGTAGCTGCATGACGGTAGGGTTCGTGGTCAATGCCACCAAGCAGGGCGTCCGCATTCACGACCTGGAAGTAGCCGTGGAGGGCTACTTTGACAACATCCGCAAGTGAGCCGGTGTAGAGGACGAGGGCAACCCGGGCTACGGACGTATTTCGGCCAAGTGCTTTGTCCGGGCCGATGCCGACGAGGCTACGCTGAGGGAAATCTGGCGGCTGGCGGTGGAAGGTTCCCCGGTTACCCAGTCGGTAGCCAATCCCACGTCGGTGGAGACCGACTTCGAAATGGTCGGCTAACCCACAGTTTTTCCACGAAGGACACGAAGAGACACGAAGAGTCAGGCAAGATTCTTCGTGTCTCTTTGTGCCTCAAAATCTACCTTCGCCAGGAGCAACTGAAATGGTCGAGTTTGTTTCAGCCGACTGGGTTGAGTCCCAGCTGGGCGCGCCGGATTTCCTGCTGATAGACCCCCGCGGCCCCATGCGGTATATGCAGGGCCACCTGCGAGGGGCTGTCAACCTGCCGGCGGTAAGGCTGTTTGGCCGGGACGGCAAGCTGCTGTCCACCTATGAACTGGCGGAGTTTTTCGGTTCGGTAGGCGTGGGCAACGACACGCCGGTAACAATGTACGACGGCGGAGATGGCCGGAACGCGGCCATGGCGGCCTGGACCCTGGAATACCTGGGTCACGACAACATCCGCATCATGGACACTTTCTTCGAGACCTGGGCCGCCCAGGGACGGGAAAAGCTGTACCGCCCGGTGCGCCCCACGGCCAACCAGTTTGAGGCGCGGCTGAATGAGGGAGTGCGGGCAGTCCTTGAGGACGTTTCGCTGGTGGTGGAAGGGGCGTCAAGCGGCGGGGCCGTTACCCTGCTGGACCTGCGCAGCCAGGACGAATTTGACGGCCTGCCCGAGATTGACGAGCGTCCCGGCCACATTCCAGGGGCGGTGAACCTGGTGTGGCAGCAACTGGTGGACGGGAACGACAGCTACCTGCTGGCGGAGGGCAATATCCGCCAACTGCTTGAAGCCAGGGGAGTCAACCACGACGCTCCGGTAATCGCCTACTGCCGCAGCGGGATAAGGGCGTCGGTTGGCTACCTGGCATTGAAGGAATTGGGCTACGACGTGAAGCTTTACGACGGGTCGTACCTGGAATGGATGAACCGGGGAATGCCGGTGGAGGAAACGAGGGCCGCGGAGTAAGGAAGCAAGGGGTGGAGAGAACCTGGAATGGAGCGGCAAGCTGGTTCCAGCAGGGTGTTTCAAAGGGAGACGAGAGTCTCATTGCACCCCCAGGGCAGATAACAATGTCCCGGGCAGGTGTCATTGGCTCCTCACCTGATTCCATTTCGAATCACTACGAAATCACTGCCGAGGTGATTACACCAGGAATAAAGCAGAAGTGGAGCGGGACAGAGAATTGAAGAACGGCCGAGGCCCTTGTTCGCCGTCCTTGTAAAGAGGGTTCAGGAAGCGGTGCGGTCTTCGGACGGCCCAGGGGGCACAGGTTGTACCTGCTGGTCAAACGGGGCTGGCGGGACGGTTGGCGAAGTCCTGGTACCAGAGGCTCCGGTTTGGCGGTCAGGTGTTCAACGGAGGCGTCACCGCAGGTCAGACAAGGGAGGCGCTGCACCACTTTTCAGAAATGCTCCGGGATGACCGGACCGTCGACGTTCCCGCAGCGCCGGGCAGCCAGCAAACCGGGACAATGGGCGAACCGAAAGCAGGGCACCAGGGGAAGCTCTTCGCCATACTTGACGGCGAGTTGACAGGGGTGTGCGACTCCTGGGAGGCGACCCGTGAACCGGTCGACAAGATTAACTTTCCCGCCGGGTAACCCCCACAAAGCCAAGACAAAGCAGCGGCACGGCCGACCAGGCTAACCTCCAGAAAGGCCTCAGAGATGGCCAAAACGGCGTTATCCGTGCCTCACGGGCCTGCGGCAAATCACAACGGGGAGCGAATCGGAGCCAAGGTTGCCTGCCTGAAGAGGAGGGTGAACCGGGGCAGAGGGCGCTCCCATGGTTTTGAGACTGTTTCTTAACCGAGACTCGTGCCGCTACATCGTGGGCCAGGGGTTGGAGTGAACCCCGCCCATTCGATTTAAACGCGCTATACCCGTTTCGGCAAAACGGGTGAGCCTTCGGCTGGATGCATGTCCATGCCGAGCAAGGTGCAACTGATGAACGAATAGTAGCCCATCAGCGCTCCCAGGACGATGGTATTAGCCTCGCCAAATTGCTCCAGGGCCGCGTCAAAAGTCTCCTGGGAGACCTGGTGGTCGTCCATCAATTCCCGCCCGTAGCGCACGATGATCGCTTCTTCCCGGGTGAGACCTTCCAGGCTGCCCCCGGTGGCGATTATCTCCACCGCCTCGGGCCGAGCCCCCGCCCGCAACGCCGCAGCGGAATGGGAGGCCCAAACGTAGTCGCAGTCCCAGTGGCGGGCGGCGGTAATTATCGCCAATTCAGTGTCATGATCGGATAGATTGCCACCGAAGCGAAGGGAGTCGCTGAGGGCTGTAGAGCAACGGGCAACTTCCGGCGCATACATCATCATAGAATGCGGTCCGTTGATAGAGTTCCTGGACTCAATGATGGCGTCGAAAGCCGTTAAAGCGTCTCCGCTCACCTGCTCCCGCCTGGTTATAGGCGTCAGTCTTGGCATGAATGTCTCTCCTGCTGAAAGTCCAAGCTTTTGGTGAATATGCCGAGCGGTGCAATTCTCGACACCGTCGCTAGATATACCTGCTCGCAATTCTAGCACAGGCAGCGGCCAAATAAACGGCGTCCCGGGAATCGGCCAGGGCAATCGCATTTTTAGGATTCGGTACACCGCAGGGGCACAGAGAACGCAGAGGTTCGCAGAGTTGCCCTGTGCATCTCCGGGCGCTCTGTGTCTCTGCGGTGAGAACTGTGGTGGACCCGGAAAACCGGACCGGTAGCTAAGTGGGAATCCTGCTCCTATCAGACAGTAAATCTGCTCGCTGGCTGCGCTGGTCATATTTCTGTCCTCCTCCACCGGCAACAACTCTACGGCGGCCCTCGGGCGTGGCCGCATTGCCATCAGAATGGCCCGTATCTATGCCATGCCCCCAGCCCTGGCGAATGTCTCCTGACGGTCATAGCCCTCACTCCAGTCGCGGGAAAGGAACAGCCCTGAGTTGGCCCTCAGCGCGACGGTTTGCTCCAATACCTCCGGCGCCTGGATTAGACATCCCTGATGCAGACCCGCTCCGTCCCCCGCCGGGCTCCGGCCTGGGGGCCACCCCCTGGCACGCAATAATACACCGTAGCCTGGCAGCCCGTCCGATGAGCTACTGAATCTCGCCCAGTGGTAACCGGCCAGTCGACTGCCGATATTCACCGCCAGGAGCCCGTCCACCATCACGCCGGTGTTCACGTTGTACGCCCGCACCTCCACCATGGTTTAAAAGAAGCATGTCCTGTCATCGGCGGTGATTGCTCAAGTACTCTCCCCACTTGTCCATCAGCACTCTTCGAGGACCCAGGAGTTCGGATCTGGCGTAGGGTCCCCTGGCGGCGTTGCCCACAGTGTGGGCCAGCGCCAGTTCAGTGGCAATCTCGTAATTCTCCCCCATTTCCTCACTGGACCAGTCCCTGAAGCTGGAGCGGAATCCGTGGGGAACTGCCGCGATGTCCAGTCGTCGCAGCAAGGCGGTAAAGGTCATGTCTGACAGGGGCTTTCCCTTCCTGTGGCTGGGGAAAATTAGCCCGTTGCTCTCCATCCCCAGTTCCATGGGCTGGGGAGACAGGGGCACCCGGTGCTGCCGCCAGGCCTTCATCTTTTAAGCCGGTGTGGTCCAGAGACATTTCTCCCAGCCCACTTCTTTCCGCTGGGCCAGCCTCGCCTCTCCCGACCGGGCTGCGGTAAGTACCAGGAACTCAAAGGCCAGGCGGGTGGTCAGGCCGCAACCGGACTCCCAGATCCTGTCCAGCGCCTCCGATACCTGGGAATAATGGAGGGCGGTGTGATGCGTCACTTCTCCCGATTACCTGGGCAGGACCCGGGTGATGGCCCGTGAGGCAGGGTTGTCCGTTCTCCAGCCCTTGGCTGCCGGCAAAACCTGCCATGCGAACAGGGTATTCAGGATAACGGTAAATTGATGTGTCATTCACCTGGTGACAATCGGTTGGCTTCTACAGCTCCGTGTAGTTTCCGGCGACCCCTATAAGGTCGGTGAAGGCGAGCACACGGAACATCTGCTCCGCAAGACTGGGAATAGATTCAGAAATGCCACCGCCCGGAGGGAACTAAAGCAAAATAAGGCACAGGTGAAAAGGGCCCTTTTGCAATTTCAACAATAGTGAGATGAAAAGTTGAAACCGCCGTCATGTGGCGGCGGTTTCGTGTTTCAGACAGATATGTTTTGGAGCGGCAGATGGGATTCGAACCCACGACCCTCTCCTTGGCAAGGAGATGCTCTACCACTGAGCCACTGCCGCTCGAAACGTCCAACTATTATATGAAAGACAGGTGTGCTTGTCCATAGCCGTTGACCATACCCCGTTTATCGCTATAATGGGTCTCACGCTAAATATTGAGGAGTTGGGTCAATGGCTGAAGGTGAACTGAAGCTCTTCAACTACGATGACATCCAGATCGGCGAGGAACTGGGTTCCTACGAATATGTGCTGACCCAGGAGATGCTGGACAACTTCCGGTCTTCCGTCCAGGACCCGGATGCCTGCTTCCCCACCCTGGCCGTGAAGCACGACGCCACGGCCCTGAACATGGTCTACGACGACCAGACGGGCGGGGTAAACGCAGGCAACGAGGTAGAGTTCTTCAATCCACCCATAGTGGGCAAGAAGATCTTCGTTACGGGCAGAATTCACGACAAGTATATGCGGCGGGACAAGCCATACATGGTAATCGAGGCCACCGCCGTGGACGAAGACGGGCGCATGCTGGAACGTCTGCGCACCTACCAGATGAAAAAACCAGACGAGGTGGGAAAGAAATGGCATCCCCAATCGTAGACAACGCATCCATCCCCACGTTGACCAAGTCCGTTACTGAGGAGAGCATCCTCCAGTTCGAGTCTTGCGGCATCCTGGAAAGGGAGAATATCCACAACAATTACGAACTGGCCGCCCGGCGTTTGGGTACCACCTACACGCTGGCCTCCGGCAGGATGTCTGTTACCTTTGCATCCGAAGCACTGCGCCGCTTCTTCGGCCCTGAGGTGTTCAACCACTCGGGCAGCGTCAACCTGAAGTTCCTGCGGCCGGTCAAGGACGGCGATACCATTACCGTGTCGGGTTCCGTGATCCAGCAGGACGCGGTAGAGAACGGCACCCAGGTTACCGTCCAGGTCCAGTGCCACAACCAGAACGGCGACACCACGGCCGTGGGCCAGGGATACGCCACCGTCCCCCAGGGGTAAGCAAGTCCCTGGGCCCTAACCCGCTCTTGTTCCAGGCCTTTTCTCACCACAGAGGCGCAGAGAACGCAGAGCAGCTCAGAGGCTCTCTGTGAAACTCCGCGTTCTCTGCGCCTCTGTGGTAAAAATAACCCCCAAAAGGAGATTGCCCCCCTCACTGTGCAACCGGGGAGAGGGTACCTTTCCGGAGGCGCCCTAAAAGCCCCCGCCGGACAGCCTGAACAGGAAGAAATAGGCCAGGAACACCACGGCCAGCAGGAACCCAATTACCAGGCAGCCAATTCTTGCCAGTTGGACCACCCCCCCTTAACCAAACAATCCCCTGCCCACTGGAACGATCAGATCGGGGCCGCTGTTGGTGGCCTTGTTCACCAGCGTGGACACCTCGTAAGTCTCCATCGGTTCCTCGGGATAGGGCGACAGGATGTCTGTCAGGGCCGCCGGGTCGGTAACATCGCCGTCCAGCCAGAATTCCTCAAGTTCCCGGGGGAGGATCACCGGCATCCGCTGGTGGATGGGCCGCAGCAGGTCGTTGGCATCGGTGGTAATGATGGTGCAGGAGAGTACCGACTCTCCCTCCGGGTTGTGCCAGGTCTCCCACAGTCCCGCAAAGGCAAAGGGTTCCCGGGACTTGAGGACGATGCGCATGGGCCGCTTGCCTTTGCCAACCTTCTGCCATTCGTAGAAGCCGTCGGCCAGCACCAAGCAACGGCGGCGCTGCAGGGCATTTCGAAAACTTGGCTTCTGGGCCACCGTCTCCCCCCGGGCGTTGATCATGCGGTTGCCAATGGACGCGTCCTTGGCCCAGGAGGGTATCAGGCCCCAGCGCATGTACTCGGCTTGCCGCTCGTCCCGGTTGGTGACGGTCAGCACCGACTGGGTGGGGGCCACGTTATAACGGGGCGCGTTGTCGAATCCGGTCCCGTCGAACTCAAACTGGCGGGCCAGTTCCTGGATGTCGGCGATGAGGCTGTAGCGTCCGCACATAATGGTGAGGTTCCTTGCGGGTAAGTGTGAGGTTCTGGCAGCTATTGTAACACCGGCAGGTTGCGCCTATGCACCTGGCCGTTCCGTACTATAGAATGTTGCCACATCATATTGACCTGTTTTGATTTGGTCGTTGTATTGTATTTCCCTGGGACATTTGCATAAGGTTGCGATGGTCGTAAGGGACACTATGGTCTTGAGGATCGACATGACTGCGCCTCGTTCAGAATCAACCAAAAGTAAGCTCCGCCAGCGATTCGTACTTCCGGACCCGCCGGAGCGCGAGCCGGAGGAAATGACCAGTTTCAAGCACCTGGGAGAGAACGGAAACGTTCACCACCTAATCCAGCACCTGGGCAACCGCGAGAGCACTATATTCGGGAGCGAACTGTTTATTTCTCCTTCGCCCAGCGCCCCCACCAATATGCGAAGGGTCCCTGATTTGTTGATCGCATTCGACGCCGACCCTGAACTCTATCGGGAGAATAACGGCTACATCGTTTCCGAGCAGGACAAGCCGCCCGATTTTGTCCTGGAGATCGCTTTTCCCAGTACGGGAAGGGAAGACACGACAGGAAAGCGGGATTACTATGCTTCGCTGGGCATTCCCGAGTACTGGCGGTTCGACGAAACCGGACTATCTCACGGAACTCGCCTGGCCGGTGACCGGCTGGTGGACGGGGTATATCAGCCCCTTTCCATTGAGACCCTGGCAGATGGGAGTTTGCAGGGCTATAGTGCGGTACTTAACCTCTCCCTCCGCTGGGAAAACGGGCAATTGGGTTGGTACGATCCCACAACGGGCCGGCACATACCGACATTCGATGACGAGCGGAACCGGGCGGAGCAGGAGCAGGCAGCCCGCTTGGCCGCTGAAGCCCGGGTCAGGGAACTGGAGGCGGAACTGGCCCGTCGCGATTCAGAGGCTTAGGCGCCTTCCCTGGTCCATCCCTAATGCC
The DNA here is from genome assembly GCA_022821365.1 of Dehalococcoidia bacterium. GTDB lineage: Bacteria > Chloroflexota > Dehalococcoidia > Lucifugimonadales > UBA3495 > Bin22. The sequence goes on from JAJEDS010000325.1 coordinate 10,882, forward strand.
AGTCATGCCCGTCCGGCATGGACACCCGCGGGTCTATGGCCCGCACGTCGGACACTATCACGTTGGCGGTGCCGTCCCACCTCGACACCGTCCCCCGGGCCAGGATGACCTGGCTGCTCAACTGCCGCTTGCACCGCTCAAAGACGGGCGGCCAGACGATTAACTGAGTGTCCCCCTCCTCGTCCTCGATGGTCACGAATACGGTGCCGTGGCGTCCCCGGGGGTGCTGCCGGGCCACGGGCCAGCCGGCCACCAGCACCTCCGTTCCGTCCTCCAGGGACTCGATGGCCGTGGTGGGCAGCACCCGGGGGTCCAGTCCCGGGCGGACGAACTGCATCAGGTGGCCGCTGGGGTAGATGCCCATCACCCGGTACTCCCCGGCCATCCGCTCGAAGTCGGTGAAGTCGGGCAACTGGGGCGCGTGCTCCACGGTGGTCAGGGGCAGGGCCGGCTGAACAATGGAGCCCGGGCGGCCCGGTCGCACGTCCAGACCGGCGTTCCACAAAGCCTGGCGGCGGTTGGACACCAGGCCGTCAAAGGCCCCCGCCTGTACCAGCGACTGGATGGCCTGGGGTTTCAGGCCGGTGCGCCGGACCAGGTCGGAAGGGTCCCGGTAAGGACCGCCCCGTTCCCGCTCGGCCACGACCGTCTCCGCTCCCCGGCTTCCCACGTCCTTGATGAACTCCAGGCCCATCCGCACCGAACCTTCCTCGGGGCGGCAGCGTTCCAGGCTGCGGTTGACGCAGGGGTTCAGGAAAGGCACCCCGAAGCGGCGGGCGTCCTGCTTCAGCGTCTCTTTGGGGTAGAAGCCCATGGGCTGGTTGTTCATCAGGGAGACGAAGAACTCCACCGGGTGGTAGCGCTTCAGCCACGTGGCCTGGTAGGCGGTAACGGCAAAGGCGTGGGAGTGGGACTCCGGGAACATGTACTGGCCGTTGAGCTTGGCGAAGATTTTGGCCGCGGTCTCTTCGGGAACTCCCCGCTCCCGCGCTCCTTCCCGGAACCTCTGCCAGTGCTCCTCGATCAGGTGCTTGTTGTTGGGGCGGGCGAAGGCGCGGCGCATCTCGTCGGCCTGGGCGGCGGTGAGACCGGCCACGTCCATCACCAGTTGCACCACCTGCTCCTGCCAGACGATGATGCCGCAGCCCCGCTCCAGGGCCCGCTGCTCCAGAGGATGGTCGTAGTCCCACGAAGCGCCGTGCCGGTACCGTTCCACGAACTGGGAGACGGCGCTGCCCTGGACGCCCACGCCGGGGCGGATGAGGGCCACCTGGTAGGCCAGGTCCAGCAGGCAGCGGGACTTGAGCCGCTGACCCATGTTCAACTGGGCCGGGGACTGGAGCAGGAAGACCCCCTTGGCCTTTCCCTGGTTGATCAGGTCGTAGACCCGTGGGTCTTCCGGGTCGATGCGGCTGATGTCGGGACGGTGGCCCTCCCGGGCTTCAATCAGGTCCAGGGCCTCCTCCAGCTGGTCCAGCACCGGCAGGGACAGCAGGTCGATCTTGGCGAAGCCGGCGTCGGCCACGCTGTCCTTGTTCCAGTCCATGATGTAGCGGCCCTCCATGGCCCCGGCCCGGGTGGGTACCATCTCGGGAATGGGGGAACTGCTCAGTACCATGCCGCCTACGTGCTGGCTCAGCAGCTTGGGCGCGCGCATCAACTGGGGGGCAAGCTGCACCAAGTCCCGCCAACCCGGGGCGTCCGCCTTGTCCCGGAAGGCCGGCAGTTCCCGCATCTCCTGCTCCATATCCTCGGCCTTATAGGAGTAAAGCTGCCTGGACAGCAGGGTAAGCTCCTCCCGGGGCAGCCCCAGGGCCTTCCCAATGTCCTGGATGATCCCTCGGACCGTATAGGTGGAGATGGCCCCGGTGAGGATGGCGTATTCCCGGCCGAACCTCTGGTGCACCCGTGTGATGAGTTCGTCCCGCAGGTTGCGGGGGAAGTCCAAGTCAATGTCCGGCAGCAGACTGGTATCCTCGGAGATGAACCGCTCCAGGGTAAGGCCCCACTTCAGCGGGTCCACGTGGCTGATGCCGATGAGATATCCCACCAGCAGGGCTACCGAGGAGCCGCGGCCCCGGCCCGGCGGGCGCTCCTCCAGGGGAGTTTCCGGGTGGGAAAGTCCCCGCTCTTCCATTATTTGCTGGGCCAGCAGCACAATCTCCCGGTACAGCAGCAGGAACCCGGCCAGGCCGTGCAGGCCGATCAGCTTGAACTCCTCCGCCAGCCGTTTCTCCACCTCTGGGGTTACTGAACCGTAGCGGCGTTGGGCGCCTTCCCGGCACAGCCGTTGCAAGTAGCTGTCCGGGGTATAGTCCTCTGGCACGTCGGGTTCCGGCAGAGTGTAGCCCAGGTCGGCGCTGAGGTTGAACCGGCACTCCCCGGCGATGCGCACGGTGTTGGCCACCGCCTCCGGGTATTCCTCGAAGAGCTGCGCCATCCTCTGGGGAGACTTGAGGCACAGGTGGCGGTTGGGATGGATAAAGGGCAGGGCCTGGTCCATGGTGGTGTTGTGTTTCGCGGCCACCAGGGCGTGCTGCAGGCGGTAGCGGTCCGGATCGTGGTAATGAACGTCGTTGGTAGCCACCAGGGATGCTCCGGCCTGGGCCGCCAGGCTGGCCAGTTCCCGGTTGCGTCCGGCGTCTCCCTGCAGGAAGTTCTGCTGCAGTTCCACGAACACCGAATCCTTGCCGAACCAGTCCAGGTAGTCCCGCAGCAGCCGCAGGGCATCGGGACGGCGGCCTTCCACCAGCAATCGGTCCAGCGGCCCGCCCCGTCCCCCGGTCAGCAGGACAACTCCGGCGGCGTGCTGGGGCAGGTGCCTGGGGTCCAGTTTTGGCTCCCGGCGGTCGGCGGTATTGGCCAGGGTGAAGAGGCGGGAGATGTTGGCGTAACCCTCCCTGCTGCAGGCCAGCAAGACCAGGCGGCTGCCGTCGGCCAGGGTCAACTCGCCGCCGGTGATGGGCTGGATGCCCAGGCTGCCGGCCAGGCGGGCGAACTCCAGGGCGCCGCACAGGTTGGTATCGGTCAGGGCCAGGGCGTCATAACCATATTCCCGGGCCTGGGCCAGCAGTTCGTGGACGTGGGAGGCCCCCAGTCCAAAGGAGTAGAAGCTCTTGGCGTGGAGTTCCACGTAGCCGCCAGACATAGCGCTTTGCCGCCGTGGCCCGTGTCGTTCTAGCGGCCCTGCTGGTACCAGCGGTCTTCCCGCTGGTCCCGGAACAGGACGACTTGTCTCCCATCCTCCCGGTCCACCCGGTAATAGGTCCTGGTCAGCGGCCTGGGCAGCCACCACAGGTCGAAGCTCCACCGCTCGGCGATGCGGTCCACCCGCCGCCAGTGGCTGCCCACCCGGACCGCTTCTGGCCGGTGATCGGGGTGTTCCCGCACCAGCACCGGCACCGGCGCCAGCAGGGGGCGGAAACCGCCGCCCGTCTGGTCCAGGGGAGCCTGCACCGCCCGCATCTCCGGGGCCGGGTGCCAGGGCGCCACGTTCACCACCCGGTACAGCGTGGGGGCGCCCGGGACGCGGGTCTGCAGCCTCCGCTCCACTTCGGCCAGTTGCTGCTGCCGGGTCTCCTGCACCTCGGGCAGCAGGCCAAGCTGGGCGCCAGACTCGCCGGTGAAATCGGCCAGGGTCAGGGTCAGGTCGTCAACGGGGACTCCCGGCGGTTCGGCCTCCAGGCGGCTGCGGACGATGAAGGAGGCCCGCTCCCAGCGGTTAACCCCCTCCTGGAAGGCGATGGACTTCTGCCAGGGCGCGGCTCGGAAAACGGCGCATTCCAGGTGGACCTTGCCGGCGTAGCGTCCCCGTATTTCCGGGCGGGCGTAGGCCCGGCGCAGCAGGGTATCCGACGCCACCTGCAGCAGTTCCAGGGAGGTGGAGGAAAAGGGCAGCGAGGTGCGCTCCATCACCGCCTCCTCGTGCCTGAGAGGGATTAGAAGGCTTTCGTCGTTACCCCTGGCCAGGGTCCAGGCCTGCCAGCCCTCGTGGCCGAAGCGGTCTACCAGCAGGGCCGGAGACATGGCGGCAATCTGGCCCAGAGTGTGGAGACCGAAGCGGTGCAGGGCTTCCCGGGTGCCAGTTGACACGGGCAGCAGGTCCACCGGATAGGGAGCCAGGAAGGCCGCCGGGTCGAGGGGCACCCGGGTCGCGCCCAGGGCCTGGCTGGCCCGGGCGGCCACCAGGGCCGGGAACTTGCCTTCGCCAACGCCGATACGGGGATTCAGCCAGCGGGGAATGGCGTTAAGCAGGGTGGTTACCAGCCGGGCCTCGCCGCCGTACATCTGCTCCAGGCCGTCGATGCCCACGTAGGCGATGCCCAGGTCCGCATCCTCCACCCGGTCGCTGATCCCCAGCAGGGCGGCGAGCACCTGGCGGAAGACCCGGCGGTAGTGGGACTCGTCGGCTTCCAGCGCCACCGCGTTGGGACGGAGAACCAGGGCCTGTTCCAGGGTGGTTCCCGGAGCCACCGCCACCCCGGGGGAACTGTCAATTACCAGGGGACGGGTCTGGGTGCGGTCAACTATAATGGTTGGCAGATCACCGAGGTGGGGCTGCCGCTTCAGTTCAGCCTTGATCCTCAGGTGGGTAATCAGCGCACAGGCGACCTTCATCTCTTCCCGGCAACGCCCAATATAGGGTACGCGTTGCCGGGATAATTTTACGAACTGATGTTCTAAAAGTCAATGTCCGGGAAAGTTACTGAAGCTACGAAAGGACGTTGGCATTACTGACAGAAGCCGGTTTGAAATTAATGCCAACTGGAGTTTAATTGTGGATAAACAGAGAAGGACCAACCAATGCGCTGGACATGGGACCCGGAAAAGGACAGAATAAACCGAAGGAAGCATCGGATAAGTTTCCAAACTGCAGGCATGGTCTTAGAAGACCAGAACGTATTAATCGACGCAGACCCATATCCATTTGAACAACGCTGGCGGGCTATAGGATACATAGGCGGTATGATCATTACCGTTATCTACAGGGAACCAGAAGACTACGGACAGGTAGGGCGGATTATCAGTGCAAGGAAAGCAACTCGTCTGGAACGAACAAGATACTAGGAAGGTGATGGCAGAACTAACTGAACAGCAGAAAGCTGAACTTCAAGCATTGGCGGAAATGTCCGATGATGAAATAGATCTCTCGGACATCCCCGAGAGAGATATCGATCGCTCTACGGCCAGGCGCGGCCTTTTCTACCGACCCGTTAAGCGGGAAGTAACCATCACCCTGGACAAGTACGTCCTGGACTGGTTCGAGGAAAAGGAGGCCGACGAGAAGGCCCGCCACGAGGCCATGAACGAAGTCCTGACCGAATACATCCTGGACCAGAAATTCCCCAACCGGGACAAGAACAGCCCGGAATGGGCCTGGAAACGTAATAACGAACGCCCGGTACACCCATTGGCAGGAAAGAAGTTACCCACGAATAAGCGCGAATAAGCCCTACCACAATGTTCTGAAATTCGTGCCCATTCGTGGACAAAAAACAATCGGCCCACCTGCTTTAGAACATGAGCAGGTGGGCCGATTTCATGTCCGCCTGTTCGGGCGGCGGAACCGGGTTGCCGGTAATTGGCTACCGGTCCATCACCTTCATGGTGTTTTCGTCCGGGTTGTACTGGTAGCGGACCAGCCGGTCCAGCTTCTGGGACTCCAGGCGCACCACCAGGGCGCGGCCGCCGGAGACGTTACGGGTGTTGTGAATCTCGCCGGGCAGGAAGAAGGCCACCGCGCCGTTCTTCTGCACGAACTGGCCGGTCTCCTTCAGTTGCAGGCGGTCAACGCCCTCGCCGGGGTAGAACCAGCGCCACTTGGTCTGCTCGATGGCGCCGTCGTACACGCCGTAGACCACCCAGGCATTGCCGTGGTCGTGGGGCAGGTTGTCGCGGCCGTCTTCCTGCACCGAGGCCATCAGCCAGAACCCGGGCTTGGGGTGGCCGGCTTCCTCTTCCAGGTGCAGGCTCTTGGGGCCATAGCCGCCTTCTTCCGGCAGGTCCAGCATCTCCTCCAGCCAGCCGGGAGTGTTGATCAGAGTCTTCAGGTTGTCGGCCACGGCCTGGGCCTGGGCCAACGGGTCGCTGGTGGTGGCGAAGGTTTCCCTGACGTCGTCAAGGAAAGCATCCATGGTATAAGCGGGCGCCATAGTCATAATCGACCTCCCTGTACTTCAAGGTATCGAATCTGGATATAATTTTCATTGAATTGCAGGTGCATGTCAATATTTGCCGAATCTGGCAATGGTTCAGGACAGTTGAGTGTTTATGTGGATCCCCCTGACGCCGGAGAGAGCACCACTGATCGGCTGATGGATTAGATTCTGGGCTGAATCAGGGGTTCCCGATGTCCTCTCTGAGCCGGCTCAGTTCTACTTCCAACTGATTTGCTCTTTCCTCGGCTTGCTCGGCTCTTGTTATTGCCCGATCCCGTTCCGCCTGCGCCCGATCCCGTTCCGTCTGTGCCTGGTCCCGTTCCGATATTGTCTGACGGTGTCGCGGCACCGGCGCATTGGTGGCGGGGTCTATCCACAGCAGGCGCCCCTGTTCCCACCGGATTCTCAGGTTCAGGACTTCGCTGTAGCCTTCCAGGACGCCGGGTTCTATCTCCCTGATGGCGATGGGAGCATAGGAATCTCCTACTAATTGGTCTCCGGCCAATCGCTGCCCGTGATGCTGCCCCGTTTCGTCAAATCGCCAGTACTCGGGAATGCCCATGGACGCGTAGTATTCCCGCTTCTCCCCAATATCCGTCTCGGCTGTGGTCTCAGATGCTACCTCCATCACAAAGTCCGGGGGTTTGCCTTGCTCCGAACTGATGTAGCCGTTGCTCTGCCGGTACGCTTCCGGATTGACGTTGAATGCGATTAGCAGGTCGGGCCGGCGGGCATGGGACTTGTCCTGTTCGGGAGTGGCCACTATCCAGCGGTCGGCGGTTACCAGGGTGGTTTCGGGGTTGCCGAAATGGATGGAAAGGTTCTCCAGGTCGCCGCTGGTATAGATATGGTCGAAGGCAGTCACTTCGTCGGGCTCTCTGCGGGGAGGATCGGGTAGTCTGAACCGCTCCACTATCCGAGCTTTCGGTCCGGTGGTCATATCTCACCTGCCGTTGCTGTTGTAGGTGATGGCGTGGTTTCGTTGATGGGCTACCTGGGATTTTATCATCACCTGGCGACTAAGGGTTGGCGCATTGCATGGTAGCGCCGATTCCCTGCCTGCCCTGCCCTTCCGGTCACCGCCAGCAGCCCAGCCTGGCTGGCAGGTCAGAGTCCTCCGGATGTTGCGAGACTTCCGGCAGGCTAGAAGGGCAGCTCCTGGCCTATCCCTTGCTCCCGAGCCTTGCGGTACACCAGTTGGGCCGCCGCAATGTCTTCCAGGGCCACACCCATGGACTCGAACAGGGTTACGGCCTGGTCGTCGGGGCGGCCATTGACCCGTCCGGCCACCACATCCTGCAGCTCGCAGACCATGTCCCACCGGAACTCGCCCCTGGCCTCGGGCCACAGCAGGTCTCCGCACTCGATCTTCGCCTGGTCCAGGTCGTCCACCGCGATAACTGCCGAGCGCAGCACCGTTGCTTCATCGACCTCCCGGCGCATCCAGTGGTTGCCGCCGGCGGCGTTGACGTGGGTGCCCGGGGCCAGCCATTCCCCTTCCAGCACCGGGTCACGGGCCGAGGTGATGGTAATGGCCACAGCTACGTCGGACACGCAGTCCTGGGCGCTGTCCACCGGGGTAATTTCGATGTTTAGCTGCTCACTCATGCGCTGGGCGAAGGCTTCCCGCCGGTCCTGGCGGCGGCTGTAGACCTTGGCGCTCTTGATGTCGCGGACGGCGCAGACCGCCTCCAGCTGGGTGCGGGCCTGGAAGCCCGAACCTATAACTCCCACGCTGTCGGCATCGGCCCGGGCCATGTAGCGGGATGCCAGGCCCGAGGCGGCGCCGGTGCGGATCTGGCCCAGGCGGCCGCCCTCCATGCATGACAGCAGTTCGCCGGTGGCATAGTCGTACAGCATCACAATCATCTTCGCCCCGCCGGCAAAGGACGGGTAGGCCTTGTAGCCAAAGACCTGGTGGCCGGCATCGGCGGCGGCCATGAAGTGGAAGAAGCCGCCTGGCATACGGATGCGGGAGCGGGGCTTGATATCCACCTGGCCGGCGCCGGCGTGGGCAAAGCACTCGTCCAGCACGTCCACGCATTCCGACATGGGCAGCAACTGCACCACTTCTTGCTCGTTCAAAAACAGGGCCATATTTCCTCCGGGGAACCGGGTTTATCGGGCACTTTCAGCCCAAATCGCCGGCAAGTATAGCACCAGGGAAGGCGTGGTTGAGTCGAGGGGCATTATGGCTGCATAAGTCGTACCCAAATTGTGGCAAACCGAAAATACCTTTGTTAAGATTTATTAAAGGCAGTTAATTAAAACTTCCTGTACCCCGCCAACACACTTATTTCAGGTGGCCGCCGTGAACGCCAAGCCTCGCGTCTTCGTAACCCGCCGAATCATGCAGGAAGCACTGGACTTTATCGACCAACACTCGGACATGGAGGTCTGGCCCGACGAAGAGCCGCCGTCTCCCGAAGAATTGCGGACGAAGGTGGCCGACGCGGAAGGCGTACTGACCAACATCATGGACCGGGTGGACGCTCCCTTGCTGGATGCCGGTACCGGTATGAGGGTGGTCAGCCAACTGGCAGTCGGACTGGACAATGTAGATGTTGCCGAAGCAACGCGACGGGGCATACCCGTAGGGTACACACCCGGGGTGCTGGCGAAGGCCACCGCCGACGTGGGCTTCGCACTGCTGATGTCGGCCGCCCGCCGCATTGGCGAAAGCGACCGGTGGGTGCGGGACGGACAGTGGACCCTGGCCTTTCACCCCCTCCGCTGGCTGGGTGTGGACATCCACGAAAAGACCCTGGGCATCGTCGGGCTGGGTCAGATAGGCCTGGAAATGGCGCGACGGGGCCGCGGCTTCGACATGCGGATTATCTACCATTCCCGCACCCGCCGGCCCGAGGCGGAGGCCGAATATGGCCTGGAATACGTCGACCTGCCCACCTTGCTGGCGGAGGCGGACTTTGTGTCGCTGCACGTCCCCCTGACGCCGGAGACCCGCCACTACATCGGCGAGGCGGAGTTGCGGCAGATGAAGGAAACGGCGGTGCTGGTGAATGTGGCCCGGGGCCCGGTTGTGGACGCGGCGGCGTTATACAAAGCCCTGAAGGAGGGCTGGATTTACGCCGCCGGGCTGGATGTTACCGACCCTGAACCGATACCGGCGGACGACCCGCTGCTGACCCTGGATAACGTGGTGATTTCACCCCACGTTGGGAGCGCGTCGCTGGTTTCCCGGGGCGCCATGTGCATGTTGGCGGCCCGGAACCTAGTGGCGGGACTGGAGGGCAAGCCCCTGGTGCGGTGCGCCAACCCGGAAGTCTACGAGACAAGGAGTAGCTGAGCGCGGCCGAACCACGTCTGCGCCATTCAACATCAGGAGCCCAAATGCGCAAGCGGAATATATTCATAATTGGAGCTATAGTAATACTTATACCGGTGGTTGCTTTTGCCTGGTGGCTTCTTTCTCCCCTGTTCCTTACGACCACCGTAGATGAGGAGTTTCCCTTCGCTGCCAACGCCCAAATACCGGCGGAGATGACCATGGCGGAAGTGGAAGTGGTGATGGAGACCATGGCAAAAATGGACCAGGAACCGATGGCTGAACCCATGCCCAAGCCGATGTCCGTGGGTGCCGAGGCCATCAAGGAGGTGGCCGTACTTAAGGAAGCTTCTCCGGAAATGCGGGAAGTAATTGAAAAGGCCATGGCCGGGGATACATCGGCCATGGAGGAAATGCTGGAGGAAGCCGCCAATGCGGGCCCGCCCCCGGAGCCGGTAGCCCTGGCTTCCGGCAGCTTCCGCGACGCCGACTCTTTCCACCGGGGCAGCGGGACGGCCACAGTCTACCTTCTCCCCGACGGTTCCCACCTGCTGAGGCTGGAGGACTTTGAGGTTACCAACGGGCCGGACCTGCGCGTCCTGCTGGCGGAGCCGGGCGACCCCATGAGCAGGGTTGAGCTTCAGGCCGGCGGCTATACCCACCTGGCCAAGCTGAAGGGCAACATCGGCAACCAGAACTACGAAATACCGGCGGACATTGACCTGGACGAGCAGAACAGCGTCATCATCTATTGTATGCCCTTCCACGTAATTTTCAGCGTGGCCCCGCTGGAGCGGGCCGGGTAATTATCCACGAAGCAACTCAAATGGCGCAGGGGCAGCCCTTGTGGCTGCCCTTTTTCCGGTAATCCTTTTCCGTCATCAATGCATTCCAATACACAGGGCAGCCACAAGGGCTGCCCCTACCTACGCATGATTCATTGGTGAACAATCGTGCCTGTTCGTGGATTGGATTTGTCACCCGCCGGCCTTTTCAAAACTTCCCTCGGCCAGCCATTCCAGCACGTCGGCAAGGGACATTACGTCGGCGTACTTCTGGTGCATGTCGAACAGGTTGATGGCGTGGGTGGCCTGGTGCCGGTCGAAAACGCACTCCTCCACCACTATCATCCGGTAGCGGTTGGTGCAGCCGTCCACCACGCTGGCGCGGACGCAGCCGCTGGTGCTCTCCCCGCAGGTTATCAGCGTATCAATTCCCAGCCGGGTCAGGTGGCCCGTCAGGGGCGTTCCCCAGAAGGCGCTGGGGGCCGTCTTGTACAGCACCGCCTCCCCGTCTATGGGTCCGCACTCGTCAATAATGTCGAATCTGCGTCGCTGCCGGTCCAGGGCCGCCTCGTCCACCATGCCTGTCTTCGGGTCCGAGTTGCCGGCCGGCTGCTTCAGTGAACTCCACGATTCCACGCCCGAATCGCTCAGGCCCGTAACGTGCACCACGGGAATGCCCGCTCGCCGGCAGGCGTCCAGCAGGGTCTGGATGTGGGGGATGGCGTCCCATGCCGCCAGACCGCAGCTGCCGGGCCAGTCCTCGACGGCCTCCAGCAGGGATTGGGGTTCGTCCCCGAAGACCCAGCGGTACAGGTCCACCAGCAGCAGGGCCGGCCGCTTGCCGAAGCCCACTTCCTTCTCGCCTGTCATGGCCAGGTGGGCCTTGTCCTGTTCCGTCAGATAGGGTTCCCAAACGCGCTCCGGCATGCCGTTCACCTCTCGTAATGGAGTCGAATAATCGGGAAGCTGCCTGCTCCCTACAGCCCGAACTTGCCCGGGTTCATGATGCCGGCGGGGTCCAGCACTTCCTTCAGTTCCCGCATAACGTCGTGCCCCACGCCCATTTCGCGGGCCAGCAGGTGGTTCAGCTTCATTCCCACGCCGTGGCAGTACTCCATGGTGCCGCCCATGTCCTGGGACAGGGTCAGCACATCCTCCACCGCCTCGGCCAGGTTCTGGCGAAACTCCTCGCCCTCGCCGTCGGCGTCTTCCGGCATCACCATCATGGAGAATAACTCGGGCCGGCTCCAGATGGCGTACTCCACGATGCGCACCCCGCGGGCGGCCAATATGTCCTGGCAGCGGCGGCGGTAGTCCAGCACCCTGGATATGGGCAGGGCCATGTGCAGGTAGTCGAAGCTGCGGCCCCATTGCCGGTTCCACCGCTCCTCTCTCGGGCGGTCCAGGGCATTGCGCTTGTAGCGGTACCCCGAGTCGTGGCGCCCGTCCCAGTAGTCCAGCGTGTCCTCCGGGCCAATGTCCCGCCCGCCGAACTGGGCGCAGATGGCCATGGCCCGCCGGTAGCGCGCTTCCACCCCCTCCCGGTACCCCTCGAACAGCAGGAACATGCGTACCAGCCCGTCTTCCTCCGTAAGGTCCAGCAGGGTGGGGTGCAGGTCCAGGGCCTTCATCTCCGCCGCCGCATCGAACCCCTGCTCAAAGCTGTCGAAAGACGCCGTGGCAAACACCCGCTCCTCGGGTATGCGAAAGACCTTGATGGTGGCCCTGGTGATTATGCCGAAAACCCCCTCGCCGCCGATGAAGAGGTGATTGAAGTTGGGGGCCGACGAATACTTGGGCACCGAACGGGTGTCCAGGATGCGCCCGTCGCCCAGTACCACCTGCAGCGACACCACCTGCTGCCCCATGGGGCCGAAGGCGCTGGCGCGGTATCCCACGCCGTTGGTGGATATGGTGCCGGCCACCGTAGCGATGGGAACGCTGTAAGGGTCGTGGCCGATCATCAGGTTGTGCTCGGCCAGGGCGTCGGCCAGGTCCTGCAAGACCACCCCGGGGCCGACCGTGGCGGTCATATCCCTCGGGCTGATCTCGATTATCTGGTTCAGCCGCTTGACGTCGACTATAACTCCACCCCTGACGGGCAAAACGCCCCCCATGACGCCGGTGCCGCCGCCGTAGGGGACCAGGGGTATTCCCTCCTCCGTGGCCAGGGCCGCGATGCGGGATATTTCCTCCACCGAACCTGGGCGAACCACCACGTCGGCCAGTTGCTCGAAGGCATAGCCGGCCCGGTAGGCGCGGAAGGGAGTCAGGGCGTCGGCGGAGTAGCGGTCCAGATCGTAGGGGGCCGTGAGCACGTTGTCCTCGCCGACAATGCGGGACAGGGATTCTACTATGGAGGTTGCAATCATAAATCTGCCAATTTCGCCGGAAGAGATTTCAGGGTCGGTTCAATTAAGGAACGAAGGTACTGATGGATGCGTTTCCATTATGGCAAAGGGCCTTTCAAAGGGCAACAACGCATGGGCTTGACTCCTTATTGCGCCCGGGGTTACCCATTAGGCGTATCTCAAGCACCTCCGCCTGGCCAGACCCTTGCCTGTCTGCCGGGGATGATGAAGAAATTGTGAGCAAAGCGTATCTGTCGCAACCGGCCATGCTATAAATTGAAAGTCCAGCAAACACCTTTTGGCTGCTGGCCCGCAGCCTGACTGTTCAAATAACGTAGCGACTATTGACATTACGTATTCGGGCGATTGTTATGATCAATGTGCCGCATTAACATAATAGTTACCAATAATACGGCGATAAATGGAGGTAAACCATGGCCGAAGTTAGTGAACCTATGAATGGATCCGGCGGTGAAGGGATGTTTGGCAAGTTCCTGCCAAGGTACACCGACGAGTTTTACCTGCTCTTCCGGCTGGTATTTGCCTTCCTGGTAGCCCTGCATGGCGCGCAGAAGGCGTTCCTGCTTTGGGGGTTTCCGGCGGAGCATCCCCTGGGCGCGCTGGTGGACATTGCCGGCTGGGTGGAGTTCATCGCCGCCTTTATGATCGGACTGGGTATCTTTACCCGCCTGGGGGCGGGCGCGCTGTGCGTGACGATGGTGGTAGCCTATTTCCGAGTTCACGCCGGCAACGGCGTCTGGCCCCATATCTTCCCACCGGGCGGGTACGGTGAGAACGGCGGCGAAGTTGCCATACTCTGGTTCATCATCGCCGGCATAGTGGGGGTGCTGGGCAGCCGCAAGTACGGTATTGAACGACTGGTGCTGAAGAAGGAAATCTTCTAAGCCAAAGCCAGGCTTGGAAGTGCATTTTGAGGTTGAATCCTGCCGATGGAGTCCTGCGACGCTTTTAGTTGCTCCTGGATGGGAATCCGGCAGCTGTTGGCGGCGCAGCCTGCCAGCGCAGGGGCGATTCGCGAATCGCCCCTGCGCTGGTGGTAAAGGACCTACGCAGGACTGCTGGATGCGCGTCCCACTTTGCCTTAAGTTCAGGTCCGGCTTGGAAGCGAGTCTCGAACCAAAGCGGCGGGGCCAGGTCAAGACCTGGCCCCTTTTCATTGTGCGTCTTTGGAATTTGGCCGATCCATGCCCTATCGCTGGTACCGCCACACCGTACCCTGGGCCGAGTCCTCCAGCACCACCCCCTGGGCGACCAGTTCGTCTCGGATGCGGTCGGCCAGCGCGAA
>JAJEDS010000076.1 GCA_022821365.1 Dehalococcoidia bacterium
TCAGGCGCCCTGGGTTTCCCAGGAGACCAGGAAGGGGCGGGTGGGCTGGGTTCCCGCGACGTGCCACTGGCCGTCCCTTTCCTGGAGCGAGGACTCCAGGGCTTGATCCAGGCGTTCCATAGCCTGGGTGCCCTCGGCTACGAACAACCGGGTGGCGATGTCGTCCCGCGCTTCCGTCGGGCTTTGATACACCCGCAACCGCTGAGATTCCAGCTCGGTTGTCTTACAGGAAATGCCCAACTCGTCCAGGACCGGGAGGAACTGGGGCAGGGAAGGCAAGAGATGGCGGGTCTCGCCGTGAACCTGCTCCCACAGGTCGCGGACCTGGGCCAGGGGGGATGTCTGGAAAACGATCATGCGAACGGTACGTTTGGCGTGCTGGTGCAACTTGCGGACAAAGTCACCGATGTCCTGGATGACGTACACCACGTTGCAGCAGAGGACCACGTCCGCGGGGTCAACCTGGGCATCCAGCCAGCCCGACTCCACCAAGGTAATATTCTCGATGCCGTAATCCCCGGCGGTCTCGCGCAGGACGGAACCCATGCTGGGGGACGGCTCCACGGCAGTGACGTGCCGGCAGGACAGGGCCAGGGGCAGGGCAAGTCGGCCGCCGCCGGCGCCAACGTCAAGCAGCGTGTCGTCGGGGCGCAAGCAGGGGCGGATGGCCTCCACTTGAGAATCGTCGGTACGGTTGGGGTCAGCGCGGAACCGGGAGGCATGCTGGCGCCAGGTATCGGCGGGACGCGCCCCACGCACTCTGTCCGATTGCGCGTGCTCAACGCGGACCATCTCGCCCCAGGTTTCAATCGCGCTCATTTTTTACCGTTCCTATCCGGAAGTGGATGAGTTTCCGTCGGATCAGGGCATGAGTATGTCGCTGCCACTTCCGAAATTTCAGCAAAATCCGGAGTTCGGGTTCAACCCCGGCGGGGCACCCGGGAGCGCGGGAACCGCGGCGCCTTTCCGGCGATTTCGCTCCCGCGCCCTTTTCTGATGGCCTTGGGGAGTGTCGTCAAATCCAGCATTCATTCCCGCGCTTGCGAGAATCTTAACCCAGCCGGTCGAGGTTCCCGCCTTCGCTGGAACGACGAAATGGTGCACACGACGACTTCCACACTCAACTTGACGACAGGCCCCAGAGTTGCCGTCGGTCCACGGGTTATTCCGGGGTTACCAGGGATTCGGCCTCCTGACCCGACAGGACGCGGAGGATATTGCCGTAGGCAAAGTGCGCTGCCCGCAGGGCGGTTTCCTGGCTCTGGCCGGCCATGTGCGGGGTGATGATCACGTTGTCCAGCTCGAACAGGGGATTGTCGGCGGGCGTGGGTTCCACCTCCAGAACGTCCACTGCCGCGCCAGCAATCTTCCCCTCGGTCAGGGCGCGATACAGCGCCGCCTCATCCACCACCGGCCCGCGACAGAGGTTAATCAGGTAGGCCGTCTCCTTCATCATGTCAAATTCCCGGTCCGACATCATGCCCCGGGTTCGCCGGGTGAGGGGAACATGGAGGGTGACGATGTCGGAGGTCTCCAGCAATTCGTCGAAGGGGACAGGCGACGCATTAACCTCGCGCTGAACATCTTCGGGAATATCCTCCACGTCGTAATAGATGGTCCGGGTATCGAACCCGGTCAGCCGTTTGGCGACCTGCCGGCCTATGCGTCCCAATCCCACGATGCCCACCGTCTTGTCGGTAACTTCGAACAGGTCGGTCTGGTAGAGGTCGCTGCGCCACTCCCGCCGGCGGGTGGTGCTGTCCCATTGGGCCATAAGGTTGCGATTGATGCCGATCATCAGGGCGATGGTCTGCTCCGACACCGAGATGGCGTTGGCGCCGCCGTTGTTGGCCACGGGTATGCCCATTTCGAGAATGGCCTCCAGGTCCAAACGGTCATAGCCGGCGCTCAGGGTCTGGATCAGCTTTACCCGTGGGCACTCCTGCAGAACCCTGGTGCTGACATCGCTGGTGACGAGGGCGTCGGCGTCGCGGCAAAGTTCGATTTTCTCCGAATCCGACAGCGCCGGGTCCACCACCGTAACCTCGATTTCGTTTGGCGCATGCTCAAGCATGGTGGAAGGGCGTCCGCCAACGCCGCTGAAATAGGCGACTTTCCAAGTGGCCATCCGATTGCCTCCTTCATACGCGGCCCGGAATCCGGGGCCTTTGGTTCGCTAAGAAATATTGGGGCGATTGCTGCGAGGGTACTGCAGCAAAACCTGGAGTATGGGGACAAGGGTATAACAACGGCGGTATTGCGGCAAGGATTCGGCCAGCACGGCAAGGGCAGTGGAAACCCTGCCGCCGACGGAGTCCGGCCTCGACGGAGGATATGGGATCGCCTTTCGCGGGAATTTTCATGCCCCGGAAAAGTCCAGATTGGGAAATGAAAATGGGGCGCCAAGTTAGACAGGAATAAGGGAGCTTGAGATTACGGCTCTAGCGGCGCTGCCGCGGGTCCACGTATTCGTCGGGTCTTTCCTGTTGGCCGATGCCGATGGTGGACATAGCCAGGGCGATGGCAATGGGAATGAGGGATGCGGCGGCGTAAATGGGGACGTGGCCCACCGAGCCCTTGGAGACTTCCCAAACCCGGTCAAACAGGTTCATGTCCTCCCAGCGTTCGGTATAGTTGGCGTCGAGGGAAGCGGTCTGGTAGTTCTCATCGAAGTGATGCCAAAGGCCCAGGCAGGAAGCGATGATAGTGGCGGCGGCGACCAGGTGGGCCAGCTTCCTGGTGGCGGCGGATGGGACGATGACGATAGCCACCAGGGACACAAGGATCAGGCCCAGGACCGCCCACGGAACAAGCTGCCAGTAGCCATCCCAGTGCCGTTCGTAGGCCAGGGCGATGGCCGCCCCGACAATGCCGATGAAAACCAGCCACAAAAGGCTGGCCCGCAACTGCCAGGAGGTGGCGGCTATTCTCTCCTCACGCATCAGGGCAGCTCCAGTTGGGCAATAATCCGGTCAACCACGCCGGTCGCGGGATTGTACTTGGCCAGTTCCCCGCGCAGTTTCCGGTAGTCAGGATCGTCCTCATCGTATGGGCGGTACTCTTCAACCTCCCGCGCCCACTTCCCGGCGTTGCTGATCCGGGCGTGCTCGAAGGCGGCCTGGAGGTCGGCCCTGCTGGCGTTGTTGGCGGATACCTTCTGGCCGGGAGTGTAGGCGGATGCGGACCCGCCATTACCCGAATTGCCATTGCAGGCCATTAACAGGGCAGCCAGGACGAACAGCGCAACGGTGGTAAGAAGGTACCTGGACAGAGCCATGTTCGCCCTTTTCCCCCTGGTTGAGGCACCGATTGAAAATTGGACAAAATGCCAGCCGCGGCTGCACAAGGGCATGAAATCCGGGCAGTATCGCGGCCACGCTTTCCAGGTAACCCCAGGCTTCATTGGCTACGCGCGGTCCTTCCGGAACTGGGCGGGCGAATTATAGCTGAACGACCCCTGGATTGGCAAAGCAATCTGGTTCACCGACAGGGTTCCAATCCAGGGGTTCTGCCATGGGACCAGGGCAGACACACTGGTCTGCCCCTACCTGCTACAGGATTAAACCACCCAATACGACACGCTGCTCTACGAGGTGGCGTTCCATTTCGGTTGGTTTTGCCATGGGACCAGGGCGGACACGGAG
>JAJEDS010000050.1 GCA_022821365.1 Dehalococcoidia bacterium
TCGGCTACACCCGGATCAAGGTCAGCGACGGGGTGAAGGACCGCCCCACCCTGGAGGTTGACCCGGTGGCCGCTCCGATAGTCAAGGAGATATTCGAGAGTTCAAGGCGGGGCAACGGCATGAAGGAAATCTGCAAGGAGCTGAACGGCCGGGGCATCACCCACCAGTGCAAACGCTGGCAGAAGAACCTCGTCCACTACCTGCTGACCAACGAAGCTTACACCGGCACCGCCGTCTGGGGAGTCAAGAGCAAGGACGAGAAGGCGGGCGACCCGGTGCGGGTCGAGAACGCCTGGCCCGCCCTGGTGTCCAGGGAGACCTTCGACGCTGTGCAGCAGGGGCTCCACCTGCGGGCGCCGGCCAGGCAGCGGCCTGGGAGGGTGGGCAGCCAGTACCTTTTGAGCGGCCTGCTCCGCTGCGGTGTCTGCGGCAAGCCCTACTCGGCCCAGGGAGCCAAGAGCGGCCAGTTCGCCTACTACGTCTGCTCCTCGCTGTTCCGGGAGGGAGCGGGGGCGTGCAGCAACGGGCGCTACCTGAACGCCACGAAGGTGGAGGACCTGGTGGTCGAGAAAGTGAGGGAGAGGATACTCACCGAGGAGACCATCACCGAGTTGGTGACGTTGGTGGCCGAGGAGATCGACAACATCGCCGGTGAGGTCAACGGTAGGCTGATCGCCATCAACAGCGAGCTGTCCGACGTGGAGACCCGGTTGGAGAACCTCTACCAGGCCCTGGAGACCAAGCAGTTGCCCATCGAGGCTCTGTCGCCCCGCATCCTGGCCCTGAAGAGCCGCCAAGACCAGCTTACGGCGGCGCGGGCGGAGGCCGAGGACCAGTTGGAGCAGCGGCGGGCGGAATTGCCCACGTCGAAGGAGATCAAGGGGTACGTCGCTGACTTCCGGGAGTTGTTCCAGGACGGGACGTTCCCCGAGCGGAAGGCCCTCATCCGCAACTTCGTGCAGGGCATCGAGATCGTTGAGGACGAGGCGGTTCTGACGTACACTATCCCCATGCCGCAGGACGGGGTGACGTCGGAATCGGCCCCGGTTCTTGATTTTGTCCAGTCCGGCCCACCCAGCGAACTCCAGCGGGCAGCACGTCGCGCAAATCCTGAATCGTTTCGCTCAGAATCGCCTTGGCCTGGACCGGCAAATCCAGCGCAACAAACACCCTGACAGCATGGGGATCAGCAGTCATCCAACCAGATCCGCCCTGAACTGGGCCAACTTGCGGTACCAGCCAACCAGGTCGTCCAGAGAGTACTGCGCGTTGGCCGGGCTGGGGTTGGGGATCACAAAGACCCGGGTATCTCCAATCGTCCTTCCCTGAAGGCCCAGCTCCGGCCGTTCGTCAACCCCCTCACCGTATTTGAGGTAGGCCTTATAACCGGTCATCCCGTGAAAACAGGCAATGCGGGGGCTGAAATGCTCAAGCTTCTCACGCAATCTCGGCGCCCACTGTCGGTAGTCGGCTGCCCTCAGTCCCGACGCTTGTGGTGTGGGACGTTTCACTACGTCGGTGAAACCAATCCCGTACTTGGCAAGCTCATGGTCTCTCTCCGGACCCAATTCCTCTCCCACGAGCCCGGAGCGGTTGAGGGCCCTCCAGAAACGGTTTCGGGGATTGGCAAAATAATGCCCAACCTGTACCGAGTAGGTTGAAGGATTCAAACCGACGAATACTATATCCATCCCCGGTTGGAGGTAGTCAGTTAGCGTTTCAAAATTAGTTTCCTGGAATTGATCCAGTCCTGAGCTTTCCATCACCCGCCTTGTGCCGATGTTTCTTGCTTGTCCATATCCAGTCTCAGCAACTTGGCCCCATTGCCTCCAAAGATGGCAGCTTTGGAGCTTGAGTCGAGGCAGGACTCTTCTAACTGACCAATCAGCCTCCTGTGTTGAATCAAAGGATAGTCGGTTGCAAACAGGATTTTGTCCGCCCCAATCGCCCGGGATGCGACGTTGAAGATATCCGGCTTGTAGAGGAAGGGCGACACCGCCGTATCAAAATAAACGTTGGCCAACTCTGCCGGCACCTCAGGCATCAGGCCGTAGAAGGGCAGGCCGCCACCCCAATGCGCACATATGATCGTGTTGCCGGGAAAGTTGCGTATCAGCGCGTACACCCGATCTGGAGTTGTCTTTCCCTTGCCCGGGTATTGGTGCCCCACCGGTTCCGAAGTATGAATCAGTACCGGCAGTTCAAGGTCATGCGCCAGTTCCATCATGGGGGCCATTTCGGCGCAGTCGGTGATGTCGAAGCCCTG
The DNA here is from genome assembly GCA_022821365.1 of Dehalococcoidia bacterium. Taxonomy (GTDB): domain Bacteria; phylum Chloroflexota; class Dehalococcoidia; order Lucifugimonadales; family UBA3495; genus Bin22. Next base: position 2,267 of record JAJEDS010000050.1, read on the forward strand.
GCAGTCCGGGTGAAGCTCCCCAATCCCCTTTAGGCCCGAGGCTGCACAGCGTTCGATTTCAGCCCGTACCCGTTCGTTGCCCCACGCCGGATTCACAGAGCAGAAGCCAACCAGTCGTTCAGGGAACCGTTTCACCGCCTGAATCAGGTAATTGTTAACCTCCCGGGCAACTTCCTCATCATGCCACCCAAAACCCATAGCCACCGAGAGCGTGACCCCTGAGTCGTCCATCGCCTCTAGTAACGATTCAGCGGTTGCGGCATTGCTACGGGCCTCAGGGAAAAGAGTGGCATAAGTGGCATCCAGCTTCGCCAACTCAATGTGTCGGCCTGAGAAAGACGGTGGAAGAATGTGGCAATGAAAATCTATTATCATTTTGTTCCGAGTAGCGGCATTACGCGCCCTGCTGGAGCAGGGCTGTTGAATTTTCAAGCCACTATATATTAACTTGTTTGCCTAGACACCCTCAAACAGGGCACTTATAATTCTGGACGGCTATCCACTTTCAGGGTGGGCTTCAGGCGAGCGCGCCCAGTTCGAAAATACAGCGGGAGTACAACAGCATCGTTATGAGTGGCGGCAGCGCCCCTGGGACGGGGCACACCTACAGCGTTCCCGAATTGCAGGCTATTGCCAAGGACCTGCGGCGGGACATTATTCAGACCATATACACCGCCGGAAGTGGGCACCCCGGCGGTTCTCTTTCTGAACTGGAAATCCTGATTGCCCTCTATTTTCGGGTGATGCGTTACGACCCTGAAAACCCAGGATGGCCCGACCGGGACCGGTTTATTCTCAGCAAGGGCCATGCCTCCCCTGGCTTTTATGCGGTCCTGTCGCGGGCCGGCTTCTTTCCGCGGGAAGAATTGGCTACCTTCCGGCAGCTGAACAGCCGCATTCAGGGCCATGCCCACCCGATGACGCCAGGGGTTGAAATGAATTCCGGCTCTCTGGGTATGGGTCTGTCATTCGCCCTTGGCTGCGCTCTGGCAGCCAGGCTGGACAAAAAGGACTACATGGTCTATGCGCTGCTGGGTGACGGTGAGTGCGACGAGGGCGAAGTCTGGGAAGCGGCTATGTCCGCCGCCCACCACAAGGCCACCAACCTGGTCGCCATCGTGGACCGTAACCGTATCCAGAACGACCGCTTTACCGACGACGTGATGACTCTGGACCCTCTGGACAGGAAGTGGCAGAACTTTGGCTGGCGGGTAATGCAGACTGATGGCCACAACCTGGACGAGTTACTGGGAACCTTTGAGAGGGCCCGCACCAGGCGCACCAGGCCCACGGTTATCATCGCCCATACGGTTAAGGGCAAGGGCGTCAGCTTCATGGAAAACAACCCCGGCTTTCACGGCCGGGCGCCCAACGCAGAGGAGTTTCAGAAAGCAATGGAGGAACTGGCCTAATGGTGGCGCAACGCAAAATGGCCTCGACCAGGCAGATCTATGGCGAAACCCTGTTGGAAATGGCCGATTCCTTCCCCGACCTGGTGGTGCTGGGCGGCGACCTTAATGTGTCGGTATTCACTCACCTCTGGAGGGACAAATATCCGGAGCGGTTCTTTGACTTCGGCCCTGCGGAGCAGAACCTGGTGGGGGTTGGCGCGGGACTGGCGGCAAGCGGGAAGGTACCCTTCGTCAGCACCTTCAGCGTATTTGGCGTGGGGCGCCCCTTTGACCAACTGCGGGTGCTGGTATCCCAGCCCGGGCTAAACTTCAAGCTGGTTTGCACACATGCAGGCATCCTCACCGGGGAAGACGGGATGTCCGCCCATGGCATTGAAGACCTGTCCCTCATCTGCTCTCTTCCCAGCTTTACCGTCATTTCTCCCGCAGACACCGTGGAAACGGTGCAAGCGGTGAAGACTGCGGCCAGTGAGGATGGGCCCTTCTACATTCGTTTGTCCAGGGCCGCTACGCCGGTGGTTCACGAAGACGACTACCAGTTTGAACTGGGCAAGGCCGAACTGATGCGCGAAGGTAACGACGTGACCATAATAGCCACGGGCGTGATGGTCTCAGTCAGCCTTGACGCGGCAGAAATGCTGGAGGCCCAGGGTCTGCAGGCCCGGGTCCTGAATGTACATACCCTTAAACCTGTGGACGAGGAAGCCATAGTTGCCGCCGCCCGGGAAACCGGCGCCGTGGTATCTGCGGAGGAGCACTACTTCCACGGCGGCCTGGGCAGCATAGTGGCCCAGGTTGTTGGAGGCAACCATCCGGTTCCGGTGGAGATGGTGGCCCTACAGGGTTACAGCGAGTCGGCCAAGGCCGAGGAATTGATGGTGAAGTGCGGCCTTACGGCAGAAAAGGTCAAGGATGCGGCCCTGAAGGCCGTGTCGCGGAAGCAGTAACGCTGGCAGTCTAACTGAACCTGAAAGATTTAATGGGGCAGGTGCGGCGCCTGCCCCAACTTCTTTGTGCGCTGCCCTCTCAATTCCCCGCCTCACCACTATCTCAGCCCGGAGCGCTACCTTCGAGACCGGTTTATGCGGTATGGCACGGCAGACTTGCGTAGAACCAGGTCACTCCCGGACGTGCCCGTCGCCGATCATCACCCATTTGTAGGACGTGAGTTCCCGAAGGCCCAGCGGCCCCCTGGCATGGAACTTCTGGGTGCTGATGCCAACCTCAGCGCCCAACCCCAACTGCCCCCCGTCGGTGAACCGGGTGCTGGCGTTGACGATTACCGCCGCGGCGTCCACCTCCAGCTGAAAGCGTTGCGAGGCGGCGGCGTCGGAGGTGATGATGGCCTCGGTGTGGCCGTTGCCGTAGGTCTCAATGTGCTCCAGGGCCTCGTCCAGGGAATCGACAATCTTTATTGCCGCGGTCAGGGACAGAAACTCCCTGCCCCAGTCATCCTCGTCGGCGGGCCGGGTGTTCAATCCCGACTCGGGGCCAAGAATGCTCAAGGAGCGGTGGTCGCAGTGCAGTTCCACGCCGGCGCCGGAGAGTTCGCGGGCGATGTCCGGCAAACAGTTAGGGGCAACCTCCGCGTGGAGAAGAACGGTGTCCAAAGCGTTGCAAACGGTGGGGCGCTGGACCTTGGCGTTGAATATGATGCTGGCTGCCTTTCCCAGATCTGCCGACCGGTCAACATATGCATGGCAGACTCCCACTCCTCCTGCCACCACCGGCATGGCAGCATTAGCGGCCACAGAATTGATCAGGCCCTGCCCGCCGCGGGGTACCAGCAGGTCAATGTAGTCTTTCATCTGAAGCAACTCGTCGACAAGGGCACGGTCCGGGTTATCCACGTATTGGACAGTATCCGGATTAATTCCCGCCTCACCGATTGCCCTCCGGAGCAATCCCACCAGTGCCAGGTTGGAATGGAGGCTCTCTCGACCTCCCCGGAGCAGGCAGGCGTTGCCGGACTTCAGGGTAAGCGCCGCGATGTCAATGGTTACGTTGGGCCGGCTCTCGTAAATGCTGCCGATGACTCCCAACGGCACTCGCCGCCGCTCCACCTCCAGGCCATTGGGCAGGGTCCTGGCCTCAATGACTTCACCTATGGGGTCGGGAAGTGCGGCAATAGTTCGCACGTCGTTGGCCATACCGGTCAGCCGTTCAGAGTTCAGCAAAAGCCGGTCGAGCATTGCCTCGTCCATCCCCGAAGCCATTGCCGCTTCACAGTCCACCAGGTTTGCCTCAAGAATGGGCCCTTGTTCACACTCGAGAAGATCGGCGATGTTGGCCAGGGCCTGGTTTTTGGCCTCCTCGGAATGGCGGGCAAGCTGCCGGGCCGCCTTTTGAGCGACCTGGCCCATGGTCAGCAGCGATTCCCGGTCGGTAACGGTTGCCATTGGTAACTCCTTAAATTTCCCGTCCTGGCTTTGAAACGGGAATAGCGTTTCAGATGAGCACCAGATTATTGCGGTGGACTATCTCTTGACCATAATGGTAGCCCAGGATGGCGACAATGCCATCGGACTGGAAGCCGCGGATGCGGGAGATGTCCTGGGCATCGTAATTAGCTATGCCGCAAGCAATATGGCGGCCGGGTTCGTCCACTATATAAACAATGTCGCCCCGGTGGAAGTCGCCCCGCACACCCCGCACCCCGGCAGGCAAGAGGCTAACGTGGCGATGAAGCAGTGCATCGGCGGCCCCGCCGTCAACTTCAATCTCGCCCCACCGGGAGTCCTTTACCCGGTTAAGCATCCAGCGCTTGCGGGCTTCCAGTTTCCCGCCGGCCGGTCGGAACAGGGTACCGACAGGTGCCGCCCGGGCGGCCCGAAGAATGGCGTCGTCTGCCCGGCCGCTGCACAGGACCATGGCAATGCCGGCAGAGGTTACAAGGCGGGCGGCCTCTATTTTTGTGGGCATGCCGCCCCTTGCCCAGGGGTTTCGATGCACTCCCACCATGGCCTGAATCCGTTCATCAATCCGGTCTACCACGGGTACCAGGGTAGCGTCCGGGTTCCGGTGAGGGTCGGCGGTATAGAGACCGTCGGTGTCAGTCAGAATCACCAGCAAATCGGCGTCCACCAGGTTGGCGACCAGGGCAGACAGGCGGTCATTGTCACCGAACACCTCGCCAATTTCATCCACGGCGACCACGTCGTTTTCGTTAAGGATGGGGACCACGCCCATATCCAGGAGGGCGGCCAGGGTGTTCCTCACATTGAGGTAGGGCTGCCGTTCAGCCAGGTCGTCTATGGTAAGAAGGGCCTGGGCAACGTGGACGCCGTAAATCTCGAACATCTGCTGGTAGGCGTGAATCAGGCGGCCCTGGCCGATGGCAGCAAGAGCCTGGCGGGAGGGTATATCCCGCTCCGACAGTTGCAATCCCGCCTGGCGCAACTCCTGCCGGCCGGCGGCGATGGCCCCCGAAGTTACAAAGACAACCTCGGCGTTGAAGCGATTGCGCAGTTGGCTGATCTGCCGGACCAGGTCTGCCATGACCGGCAAATTGAGCCCGCCGCCATTTTGAGTGTCAGTAAGGACGCCGGTGCCTACTTTTACGACAATCCGACGGTAAGGAATACCGTTACAACTGCCGGTTGACGCTTCACGTGAGCGGTCGTTATTGCGGATACTACTCAATACAGTTACAGAAAGCCTTAGCAACGGGCGGGTGACCAGCGAATAACGTTCACACCTGGGGTAACGTGGAAATTATAGCACGGAGCCATACCCAACCTGCCGGCCCAGCTATTTCGGAAACCATATTTGACTTCACAGTTTCATGGCAGACGTTCTCCGCGGTTTAGCGGGAGGGGCCGGCCGGGTACGGGGGAGACACGCAGGTCTAGTCCTACGGATACCCTCACCCCCGGCCCGTCTGGCAGTGGGCGAGAGATGGTTTTTCCGCGAAGGGCAGGGAGGGGCACGAAGATTGAATTTTCTGTTTATCGTTCCATTTCGTCTCATTTTGGCCCATTTTTGGGTGGTACGAGTCACCTCTCTAACCCCCTTTGTCGACCTTACCGCTACATCCAGACTTTCCGCCCCCGGCCAGAGGGGGAAGGGACTCTTGAGCAGGGCGGTTATTCGCCTTAAGCGGACCCCTGTAATGGGCGTTTGGGGATGGGCCGGGCGAACCATTGGAGCCACAACTCTGTATCGTAGGGATTGGGTTGGGGCGGGGGCAGTTCCCGGGTCAGGAGGCGGTCTTATCTGGTCTTCCACACCCAGGGCAGCGGGGCCAGAACCATCCGGCGGGGTTCAGGAACGTCCCCCTGCTCCCTGATCTTGTCCAGGTAGTTGTGCAGGTGCAGCCAGGTGTTGAGCCGGAAGTCCCGGTCGGCAACCCTGCGAATGATCTCCAGTGGCTTGGGCGGGTCCTGCTGGTCGGCTACGGCGCGGGCGTAGTCGTTGCAGACCTCCTCGGAGGCCCGGCGCATGCGGTAGATGGCGATTTCCCGGTGGTACTTGCGCTGGAGGGCGCGGATTTCGCGTTTGATTTCGCTGAGTGTCAGCATGGTTGGTCTGTCTCCTTTTTTCTATTAATCCACGAATCGACACGAATGCTCACTAATGGGAATTTTTCTGATAATGGTTCCATTTGGTTCCATTTTGCCCCGTTTTGGGGTTGCCCTCACCCCCGGCCCCGCTCCCAGGGGGAGAGGGGAGATTCCGGGCCAGCGGTGTTGACCTGGTGGGGCAGGGCAGACCTGGGTGGCTGCCCCAACGGTTGTCACATCCGGGCCAGGGCGGCCACGAGGGCCGCCCCTACGAGGAGGGCTTCTTGATTGAGTCATGGTTTTATGGTGGAGATGGGTTATCCAGTTTGGCAAGGGGGCAGTTTGGCAAGGGGGGAAGTAAAGATTGCTCAACATTTGACAGACTCGCTTGCAGACAGGGCTATCGCATGAAGCGGTTTATTTGAGGATATGTGCCTGCATCATGTTCCTTGTGGTAGCTGATGCAGGTTTGCCCAGCTCCGAGGTTCCCGCATTCGCGGGAACGACGGTTACTCCCCAAATCACTCATGCGATAGCCCTGGCTTGCAGATAATTCCTCTTGCCTGGCACGGCCCCTTCGCATAAAATCAGAAGTCGTTCGGGGCTAACGTCCGCCGTTAGCCCTTTTGCCTGTTGCCATTTGCTTATCGCTGGGTTGCCAGGCCTCACCCTGGTTATTGGGGAGTTATGGTTTAATGTCGCTGTCCGGCTTATTGCAGTTACTCGGAGACGACTTCCCGGGTTCTTCCGAGGGAATAAGAGTTGGAACCGGTCAAAGGAAACCTCAATATGCTGCGCGCAGGGGTGTGAGACCACTGTACGTGGCCACCCTTTGGCTTCAATCCCAAGCGCCCACGCTGGCGCTGACTCCCAGGGCCGAAGATTCCCGCCGGCTCCACGACCAAATTGTCACCTATGCGGGAGAATCAGCCCCGGTGTACCTGCTGCCCGAACCGGAAGTTCTTCCTTTCGAACGCCTGGCCGTGGATGCCAGGACTGTAAATCAAAGACTGGTGGCTCTGTCAGCGCTAGCGTCCTGGGATCAGGGCAGTTCCAGCGCGCCCCTGGTCATCGCTTCGACCGCCGCAGCCATGCGTTTCACACTGTCGCCCGGGGTGTTCGAGGTGGCTGAGTCGGAATATGATTCATGCCTGCGGGTGCGGACAGGCCAACGCGTCAGGAGCACCGAGACACTGCTGAGCGCCTGGGTCAACCTGGGTTACCGGCACGAACCGGTGGTGGAAAGCCCGGGAACTTTCAGCCTGCGGGGGGGCATAATCGATATTTTTCCGCCCCAGGCTGAGAACCCCTTCCGGCTGGAACTGTGGGACGACGAAGTGGATACCATCCGCGCCTTCGACCCTTACACACAGAGGTCTCTGGCAACCCGGGAGGGTTCACCTGCCGTTACGCAAATTGACATAATCCCCGCCCGGGAACAGTTGCCCGAATTGGCGGACCGGGCATCCGTCGAACAGCGCATCAGCAAAATGGACTATTCGGCCTGCACCCAGTGGACCAGGAACCGCTTCGAGGAGGAACTGGTCGAACTCTTTGCGGCGCCCAACGTGGAAACCCTTTCGTTCTATAACGGGCTGCTAAACCGCCACAACCTGCTGGACTATCTGCCTTCCGACGGCCTTTTGATTCTGGACAGGGAAAGCCAGATTGAGACGGAA
>JAJEDS010000031.1 GCA_022821365.1 Dehalococcoidia bacterium
GCGCCGGCGCTGACGGCGCTGCCGGTCCCGCTGGCGCAGATGGCGCCCGCGGCCCTGTCGGCCCCCAGGGCGACCCCGGCGCTGCCGGCCCCGCCGGCGCTGATGGCTCTGCCGGTCCCTCCGGCCCCCAGGGCCCCCAGGGTCCTGCCGGCCCCGCTGGCGCAGCCGGCTCCGATGCCAGTGGCACCACCGGCATCATCGCAATCGTCACCGCCATCGTGGCCGCCATTATCGCCATAGCTATGCCATTCGTTATGCCCAGAAGGTAGTAGAGCAATAGAGGCGATCACAGCTCAAGCCCCCCGGCGTACGCCGGGGGGCTTGCATTTGGGGCTGTGTTAAATCACCAGGATAAAGTGCCCAGCGAGTAACACCCTGCAATGGTTCCAGGTCGTGAAAGGGACCGTTGCCAACAAAAACCGGCCTTGGCATGACCGAGAAGGTTCGTCCCGGAGGATTATCGCGCGCAACGACTGCAGCGGAAGGTTTTATACCAGGAATTGGGGAGTCGATTGGGTCGCTCTTGCCTGGCAAACGGGGGAAAAGCTGATACGGCCGGAGCGGGAGGACCCTGAAGCCTAGCTTCCTATAGCCCGGATCAGACAGGAGATCCGAATAGGCACAACTGCGGTGGCATCAGCGTTGGTAAGAGATTATAACTGAACCCAAAGTTCTCCAAGGGGCCGCTCGGGCCCATGTCCAGGACCGGGATGAAATAGGGAGACAGCGAGGGAGTAACGTGCCTTTTGTTGGGGGAGCCACCTCCCTGCCGAGGTCCCTGTTGCAAAGAAGGCCGGGAAGTAGTCATCAGCAAATCCGTCACGGGTGAATATGACAGGCCGCGGTCCTACAATAAGGCCCGGAGTTCCTCCGCCCTGGGAGGTTCGTAGTCAAGCCAATCCTCGGCAAAAACGCGCTCACGGTAGTGCTGCGGGTTTCCGGCGATCGGGTGATCGTCCCCCGGCATTCCGGCCCGACTCAAGACCAGGGCCGTAATCGACGGCAAGCTTCGGCTGTCGCAAAAGCGATGTATGAGGCGCAGGGTTGAATTTACCGGCTGGGAATAATGCCCCAGCCGGTCCGCAAACTGCTGATAGCTGATAGTATCCTTTCTCTCTGCCACTCCAATGAGCAACAGGTAACCCTTGGCTGCGGCCTCCTGCCGCGAGATGCTGGGTCTCTCGCCCATGTGGCAATCTCCTTCTACCTGCTCCGAATTTCCCGCGATTCGTATCCACCATTGTACCCATTTCTACCTGGCCCCATGTGGCCGGGCGCAACCCCAGCCCCGCTGTTCCACGGCAGATGACATCAGCTCCAGTTTACCGATATACTCCTTGGCAAATCAATTCTTCCTGGGAAGCAGTTCTTGGAAGCCCACGTTACCTACCAGTTCCGCGCCTACACGGACAGAGCCGGGTACGCCCGCATAGATGAAGTCCTGGCACAGCACCGGGACCTCTACAACTCTGCGGTGCTAGAACGCAAGTGGGCCTGGGAGTGGATTGAAAAGTACGGCGGACCGCCTGGAGGCGCGGTCAACTACAACAGCCAGTCCAGGGAGGTCACGGCGCTCCGGGCCGAGCGTCCTGAATGGAAAGACCAGAACCGGAGGCTGGCTATGGGAACCCTCTGGCGCGTCGAAAAGGCCTTCCAGGCCTTCTTTCGCCGGGTGAACGCCGGGGAGACGCCGGGGTATCCCCGGCTGAAGTCTCCCTCCCGCTTCAGGACCCTGGAGACCCGGGGCATCCCACCGGGGGCGATCAGGGCTGATCCCGAACGGGACCGGCTCTATCTCCGGCTGAAGGGCCTGCCCCTGCTGACCCTACCCCTCAAGGGCCGTGCGGTTCCCGACTCTTCCCAGCTAAAGACCATCACCATCACCCGCAAGGGCAACCGCTGCATTGTCTCCCTTGGCTTCATGGAAGAGCGGGAACCAATGCCGCCGACCGGTCGCGCCATAGGCCTGGACATGCGGCTGAGCATTGCCCGGGTGGTCACCAGCGACGGCGAGGCATGGCCGACGAGGGTGATGGACAGCGCCAGGGTGAAGCGGCTCCACCGGAAGATCGCCAGGGCGAAAAAGGGGTCCAGGGGTAGGGCGAAGGCCGTGCGGACCCTGAACAACCACGCCATTCGTGACCTGGCCACGGACTACAACCAAGTCCACCGATTCACCTCCAGGATTATCGCAAACCATGACCTCATCGCCATCGAAGACCTGGATATCAGGCAGATGACCCGCTCGGCCAGCGGTACGGTGGATGCTCCCGGGGAGAACGTGGCGCTCCGGGCCGACCTGAACCGAAGGGTCTACGAGCAGACCTGGGGAGAAATACGGAGGCAGCTTGTCTACAAGGGAGAATGGGCCGGTAGAAAGGTTGTCCTTGTTGATCCCATGGACACAAGCCGGACCTGCTCCGGGTGCGGCCAGATTAGAGGTATGGCGCAGATATCCCCCACCTTCGTGTGTGGGCGGTGCGGCCTCAGCGGCGCCGCCGCGCATAACGCTGCAATAAACATCCTGCGCCTGGGCCTTCGGGACCCGGGCGAGGGGGGAAACAAGGGTTTACAGCCCGCCCTCGACACGCCGCAGGACTTAGTTTCAATCCGGGCGTTGGCCTGGATGCGTGTGTGAATCCCCGCAAGGGGCGTTTCCGTTACCCCAATTATTGGCTCACTCACACCGTACGCACCTGTTGATGGTCTGCGATCAGGTCACCAGCCAACTAGACCAAAGCCAACGCGAAATGCGCAGAGGCATGGGTTGCATTGGCTGGAACCGGGTAAGCCTGCATTGGGAGTTGCGGGGCTTGTGATGAGCTTGAGGGAAATGACCAGTCTCTGGAACGGTGGGGGATGAATGTCAGGGATGCACACCGGCGGTTGGCGCTGGCGCCACCGCTGAGGCGGCGGGGACGCTGGCACGCCATCTGGAATCTGGCCCAGGACTGGATGGACCCGGCGACGGCGGAGGCCCGGGAGCGAGACCCGCACACGACAGGGCGAGGGGCATCGGCCTTTGGTGAGGCTGGGCCAGCGGCGTAAATGTTCGAGCCTACCGGAGGTTCCCGGCCGTCCTTGATAAACAGCAGTAGGGGGAGTTGAAAGGGGCGGTGCAACTTCCGCCGTCAACGTCCGGCGCAGAACTGGTCAACTGGAATTGGAAGGTGGCGCGGCAGTTCGTCTCGGAAAGGTTCGGCGTCAGCCTCAGCCGGTGCAGTTGCCTGAACTGCCGGCACCGGCTGGAGCTTGCCTTCAAGTGGCCGGAGAAGAGCTTGCTCAAGGCAGACGGGTCGAATCGGCAGACCTTCGTATCGGAATACGCCATCCTGAAGGAGGAAGTCTAAAGGACGAAAGGCAGGATAGTCTTTTCCGACGAGGCTCATTTTCCCGCAGGGGCGGAATTGCGAGGCAAATGGGTTCTGAGAGAAGGGCAAGCAGTGGCAGGCTCAGCCAGTCCCAAGTACGGTGAGAAAGCCAGGTATTATTCAGCGATGTGCCTGAAATAGGGGGAGGTGCAATGGGTGGAGTTCGCCGGGTACAGCAACAACGAAACGTCTGCAGAATTCCTGGAGCAAATGCGGGAGGGGCGAGAGGGGCCGTCAGATGTGATCTGGGACAACGCCCCAGTTCAACGTGGCGAGACGCTGCGGGAGTACGTCAAGATCCCAGACCTGAATCTTTGGCTGTTGAACCTGCCGGTCTACAGACCTGACTTCAAAGCTGTTGAAGCCATCTGGGGCTGGCGAGAGAGAAGGCCACCGGCAACCTGTACCTGGGAACCAGAGTGGCAGTGCAGGAACGGGTCGGCGGCACTCTGTCTGGTCTGGTCATCCAGCCTGACGAGGAGAGACGGCGCTGCAGTCAAGATCCGAGGCGTTCCTGCGGACCTCACTCCAGATTCCCGCCGTCCCGCAAATGTACACACCCCTTGGCTTTGGTTTAGCTGTAATACCTGGACTACCTGGGGCCAGGTACTCTCGGGCAGAAATGATAGAATACTGAAAACCCAGGCTGGACGTCCATGACAATTAGGGCGGAAGATCGCCACCGAGGACATGTGCGTGATGACTACAAACCCCAATATCCAAATTGAGGAGACCTTCGTGCTCCCTGATCCTCCGGAACGGGACGCCGACGATATGACCAGCTCAAGACATCTGGCCAAGACTGGAAACATGCGCTACCTCGCCCTCCACCTTGGGAACCCCCAGACCACGATAGTAGAAGCAGACAAGCATCTTATCCCGGAGGAGAGAGTCCCCAGGAAAGGACGCCGCTACCCGGACTTGCTGGTGGCCTTCGACGCAGACCCCCAACTCTTCCAACGGAATAACGGCTACATTATTGACAACCAGGGCAAACCGCCCGACTTCATTCTGGAGATAGCTTCGCCGTCGACCCGGGAAACGGACCAGACCACGACAAGGGAATACTACGCTTCCATGGGAGCCACGGAATACTGGCGCTTTGACGAAATTGCGCTGGAAAGGGAGATGAGACTGGGTGGAGACAGCCTGGTGGGGGGCAAATACCAACCTTTGGAGGTTGTCCAGGTCTCACAGGAAGTACTGGAAGGATACAGCGCGGCCCTGAATCTCATCCTGAGATGGGACCACGGGGAACTGGTTTTCATCGACCCGGCCACCAAGGAACCAATATTTACCTACGAATACCAAGAGGCCAGGGCCGAGCGAGCAGAACAGAGAATCCGCGAGTTGGAGGAGGAGAACCGGCGCCTCAGGGGAGAACAGAGCGCTGCGGGACCGCAGGGACCGTAAAACCCATGCCTCAGGCATCGGTAGACTTAACCGGTCCCGAGTACAGCGACAAGGCCAGCGATTATTTAGCGGTGTGCCTGGAGACCGGCGATGCGGAATGGATGCAGCTGGAAGGCGAAGGCAACAGTGAGGCGTCGGTTGCCTTCCCGAAGCAGTTGCGGGAATGGCACGACTGGAAGCTGAACGCGATCTGGGACAACGCCCCAGCCCAACGTGGCGAGGCGCTGCGGGAGTGCCACAAGAGTCCAGGCCTGAATCTCCGGCTGTAGAATCTGCCAAGCTACAGACCTGATTTCAAAGCTGATGAAGCCATCTGGGGCTGGGCGAGAGAGAAGGCCACCGGCAACCTGCACCTGGGAACCAGAGTGGCAGTGCAGGAACGGGTCGGCGGCTTCCTGACCGGACTGGCCGACCGGCAAAATGAGGTGAGACGCCGCCGCCGGACGGTGATCCATTCCGGGGCCCAGGCCCTCAAGCGAAACTGCCTGGCTGAATTACACTATCCAACCAATGCGCATCCCACCTTGGTATTTGTTGAAAGTTACAACTACGGCTTACAACTAACGAACTGTGAGACTCGGACGTCCGTTTGGGCCCAGCTACTCCGCCAGTCGTTTAAGCCCATGTGCCTGCTATGGGAATTCGCCCATGATACAGGTGTTTCGCGGACGCGTCGTTGTAATGCTAGGCGGGCCAGGTCAATCCCTCCTCTCCTCCTGTCGCCCTGTCGACGGCAACGCGACGGTCATACTGAACAAATTCGTGGTGGGGATTCAACAAAATGACATGGTCAAAATCCTGAATCGCCCGCTGGTACTGGCCGATGTGCATTCGGGCAAGGCCCCTGCGGTAATGGGCTTCCGCGTGCGACGGGTCAAGTTCCGTCGCCCGGTCGAAGTCGCGTATCGCTGCCTTCATCTGGCCCAGGTCCAGGAGCGTTGCACCCCTTGAATAGTAGACCTTGGGATCATCGGGACACAGTTTGATCACCCGCTCGTAGTCCCGCATCGCATAGTCCACCTCGTCCAGATGCCCGTAGGTGATGGCCCGCTCCAGCAGAAAGTGTGAGTCCACCGGGTTGTCCGTGATTTCGGCGGAAAGGCGCTCGACCTTTTGGCGGAGAGCCTCCTCGCCCAGGGCGTCACACAGCCAGCGGTAGTACCCCAGCACCACCGGCAGCCCCCGTCCACATTCGGCTTCGAAGTCTCTTGACATTTCAGTCCTCCTGTTCAATCGCGTCTCTTGGGTATTCGGCTCCACCGGTTGATGGTTGCCCTATATCGAGCTGGCTCTGTGGCTCTTCAAATGTTGCCGTTGCTTCGCAGTTGGGTGAACCCTGACCACCGTCATGTTCCGCAACGTCCTTCTCCATATAGTTGAAGAACTCTCCGCTCTCGAAGAAAGGGTTTTGAGCGAAATCACTCAATGCCCTGTCATGATCGCCGAGGGCCATGAGAGCCATACCCCTTTTGTGGTAGGCGCAGGTGTAGTACGGATTCAGTTCAATGGCCCGGTCGTAGGCCTGGACGGCGGCTTCGTACTGGTCCAGGCAGGCCAAGGCCAACCCCTTGCGATAGTAAGCGGTTTCAAGGCCGGGCTGAAGGCAGGTCACCCGGTCGTAGTCCTGGGCCGCTTTATCGAACTGGCCCAGCTTGAAATGTACCTCTGCCCTGCTGTGGAGGGATTCCAGGTGCGCCGCGTCGAGGTCAATGGCCCTCCCGAAGTCCTCCAGCGCCTGCCGGTATTCACGCAGCCGGCGATGGGCGCGGCCTCTCCGGAAGTATGATGCGCTGTCCTCAGGAGCCAGCTCGATTATCCGGTTAAAGTCCCTGAAAGCCTGTTGACGCTTCCCCTGGACAACCAGAGCCCATCCCCGCAGGTGGAGAGCGTCGCAGTCTTCCGGGTCGAGTCCCAAAATGGCGTTGAAGTCGGCGATGGCCTGGTCGAACCTGCGCCAGCTGAGGTAGCCCAATCCCCGCGCGTATAGAATGTCCACGTTGGCCGGGTCCAGGTCGAAGATCTTGGTGTAGTCGGCCACGGCCATGTAGTACCGCCGGATAGCGGCATTGGCGAACCCTTCCACGTCGTAGACCTCGCACTTGGCGGGGTCAAGACTGAGGTACCGTTGAAAGTCCTCCAGGGCGGCGGCATTCCTGCCTTGGCTCACCAGGGCGATTCCCCGGCCAAGGAGGGCGCGGGCATTGTCCGGGTCGAGGGAGAGGACGCTCTCGAAATCGCGGAAGGCGCTGTCGTATTCCTTCTGCCGCAACATGACGAACCCCCTGGAGCACCGTGAGAGGTTGTTGGGCGGCTCCAGTGTGTCGGCAGTATCGAAGTCCCGGACAGCCTGGTCAAAATCTCCCAGGTACAGGTAGACGCCGCCCCTGGCTTGGTAGGCGAGGGTCATGTCGGGGTCGATATTGATGGCCCGGCTGAGATGCATCAGCGCCTCTTGCTTGTCGCCCTGTTCCGAGGAGGCCCACCCCCGGTTGTAATGCGGCCTGGCAAATCCGGAGTCCCGGTCGATGGCCTCGTCAAAGTCTAAAGTGGCAATGTCCGGATAGCCCTGCTTAGCAAGGCACACCCCCCGGTTATTGTAGGTTTCCGGGTTTTCCGGGTTCAGGTTGATGGCAATGTCGTAGTCCTTCACCGCCAGGTCGTAATTTCCCGCCTGGGCACGGACGCCGGCCCGAAGGCAGTGGGCTTGGGAGTTGCCGGATTCCAACTTGATCACTCTGCAGAAGTCCGCCGCCGCCCGGTCGTAGTCGTCCTGCAATTGGTATAGCAGTCCCCTGATGGCAAGGGCGTTGGCATTATCGCCGTCGTCCTCAATGTCGTCGTCCAGGCGTCTCATTGCCCTCTGAATCTCCTGGTGACTCAGGCATTTCAGAATTAGCCGTGCGGGGTCCCGGCGTCTGTCGGTCCCGTACAAGCTATACGGCTCCCAGCGTTCACTGTTCATGTCATTCCTCCCTTGCTGTATACTCATGAGCGGCTCCCTGACCCGGGGACATAAGTGCCCATAGGCCAAGGGCATATCCTTATAATAGCACATTTGTTCTTATAGTGAAGATGTCCGTGGCATGTGGGGTAAGTGTCCGGGAATCGCAGTTCGCCACAGGGTGGGATCACCAGGACTCGCCGGTCCCCATTGGCCGGCGGTAACACTGTGGTAATTAAAGCGGAATAGAGTACTACTGACTTGACTGGCGGTGTCGCTACGTAGACGACTGTTGGGCTGGCGGCGGGAGTTGCCTTAAATATGGACCTTGGGCTGGCTGATCGGGTGGCTATAGTTGGCGGTGCGGGGTTGGAGATAGGGAAGCATGTTGCATTGGCGCTGGCCAGCGAAGGGGCAAGAGTTTCCCTGTGCGCACGGAACGAGGAGGGCCTGCGCGCCGCGGAGATCGAATTGGCCCGCGTCGGCACCCAACACAATGTTCTGGCCATGCCGGCGGACCTCTCCGAACCCAGGGATATTCGGCGCGTGGCGCGGGACACCTTCAACCGTTTCGGGAAGATTGACATTCTGGTGGTCCGCACACGGCAGCCCAACCTGGCTTCCCTGGCCGATGTTGAGGACATCCGGATGGCCGAAGAGGTGGAGCGTCACCTGCTCAGCGCGGTAAGGCTCACCCGGGAGGTCATACCCTACATGAAACAGGACCATTGGGGTCGCATCATAAACCTGGACCTGGCGTCGATTCAGCAGACTGTTGAAGGCGTCCCCCAGTCCGATGCCAGGCAGTTCTACCTCATCGGGTATTTCAAGACCCTCGCTCTGGAACTGGCGCCCTTCAACATCACCGTCAACAGCCTGCTCACCGGCCCCCTGGACACGCAGGAATTGAAGCAGTACCTGGAAAGCCAGTCCATTCAGGAAGGTGTTGAGCCTGCAGAACTGGCCAGGAAAACGGTCAAGAGGGTTCCCATGCGGAGGTTGGCCAAGCCCAGGGAGGTGGGGGAGATGGTCTCCTTCCTGGCTTCGGAACGGACCGGTTTCCTGACGGGCGCCACAATGGCGTTAGACGGCGGGCTGAGCCGGTGAAAGCATGAGAGCCTGAAGAAGCCCCATTTGTCCACGGCCAGTCCAGGCAATGGCTGAAAGCTAGAAACCCGTCCTGCCCTGGCTTCAGTTTATGAATCGACTCCCTGCTCCTTTATTCGCCAGAACAGGAGTCCTATCCGGTCGGGTGCGGGGGCCTGCGCCCGCAGGCAGAATTTCCAGTGGCGCATGGTACGACATTGAGAGAGTAGTGGAGCCAAGCCAGGGAATTGCCCTGAGTCAGTGAAACAACCGGCCTTAGCGTTGCTCATCAGCAAGAGACGAGAGAGTCCATGAAACTGCTGACAAGCATTGCCGCCGTGCTGCTGCTGGCGGTTGGCTGCACCTCCGAGGTTCCGACGCGATCCCCTGCCTTCGCTCCAGACCCCACGCCGGACCTGAGAGCCGCCGTGGCTACCCACGTAGCCGCCACCGTCGCCGCCATGCCTGGACCAGCGCCAACCGCAACCCCCTTTCCTACACCCACGGCTGCGGCAGCCCCCACGCCGACCGCCACTGCAGAGCCAACGGCAACTCCAGCTCCCTCCACAACGCCGGCCCCCACCGCAACCCCAGGGCCAACGCCGGTCCTCAGCACGTTTCCTTTGCTCAATGCCAGGGTGACCGGAATCAGGTTCTTTGAAGGCGGCTGTGACGTCTTGCGCCAACGGTCGGTCGTATACACCAATGTCTTCGACCAGCGGACTGCTCGGTGCATTTACTGGCAACTGAACCTCGTCTTTGACCGCCAGCCGGAAAGGGCAAACTTTGAAATCGAAGCCGTCTACCACGGCCCCGGCGGCGGCATTCTGGCCCGCCACTCCGCTCACGCCTTCGTAGAGAGGGGCTGGACCAACAGTCAACATGCCACCGGGGAGGGATGGCCCCAGCCAGGGAATTGGGAGGCAGGTGACTACCTGGTGGAGCTCTTCGTGGGAGACCAGTTGCTCGCAACGGCCGGGTTTGCCGTTACCGAACTGCCGCCGCCCGCTTCGCCGGTGGCTCCCGAACAGAGCCGTTTGCAGAAAGTCAGAGATCGCGGTAGCCTGATTTGCGCCAGCCGAGACAATATTCCCGGCTTCGGTTACCTGGACGCCTTCGGCAACAACGTGGGCTTTGACATTGACCTCTGCCGCGCTGTGGCCGCTGCGGTGCTGGGGGACCCCGACGCCGTCGAAGTTCGCCCGATTGCCGCCTCCCAGCGTGGACCCGCCATCCAGAGCGGAGAAGTAGACCTGCTGGTCCGGACGGTCACCCAGACCACTTCCCGCGACGCCCTATGGGGCAACTTTGTCCAGACCATGTTCTACGACGGCCAGGGCTTCATGGTCAGGAAAGAACTGGGCGTAGCCAGCGCCCTGGAGTTGACTGATGCCACGGTCTGTGTGGTCCGGGGAACAACCACCGAGTTGAATCTGCACAGCTTCTCCAAACGGCATAATCTGAACATCGCGGCCCTGGCCCTGGAAGACACCCATGCGGTGGTAACAGCCTACCTGGAAGGCCACTGTGATTCTTTCACCAACGACCACTCCCAGCTGGCTCCCATAGGTTCCTTTTTCGACGATCCGAATCTCCACTACATCCTGCCGGAGTTCATCTCCGAGGAGCCCTTGGGGCCGGTGGTTCCTCACGGCGATGAGCAGTGGTACGACATCGTGAAGACGGTGATGAGCATTCTTATCTACGGAGAGGCTTACGGCGTATTCTCGAACGCTGTGCCCAGCGCGGCAACCGGCGACACTGCCGTGGACCGAATGCTGGGCATCCAGGGTTCCTTCGGCCAGGGCAGGCTGGGCCTGAGCCGGACCGTGGCGCAAACCGTCCTGAGGGCAGTGGGCAACTACGGCGAGATTTACGACCGCCATCTCGGTCCCAACGGCATTAACCTACCGCGCGAGGGACGGCGCAACGCCCTCTGGCCCCACGCTCCCTGCGGGGACTGCCCCAAGGGCGGACAAATATACGCTGCTCCCCTGCGTTAGTTCTGGGCATGCCTCCACCGGCGAGGGCGCATTAGACCAGTCCCCTGGGCCCGCCACAGGTGATTGAGGGCGGGTTCAAACGACAATCCTGGCGCCAGGCAAGCAGGGGAAGCGACAGTCCGGCTCCGAACCAGGGCCGCAGTCGCATGGGAGTAAGGCGGAGAGAATCGGCACGCTAGGTCCTTTTCCCGCTTGAGTACAAGAGCCACAGCGTCAAAGCCCAAAGAACCCAAGCCGCCATGGGTGCGATTGCTGCGGCAATGCCGATAAGAGCCATAGGCAATGAACCCGACAACGCTCCCATGATGGTAAGGGCTGCGCCGGTAGCGGATATTCCCACAGCAATCCAAAGAGTTGCCATCTGCCTCAGCTCCTCTCTATCTGTTCCAATCCTTGTTGGACCTGAGCCTGAACGGCCAAAGCCTCTGTCAGTTCTGAGCAGTGCCCCGCGCTGGCCCATCATCCTGGGGATCACGGGAAAGAAGTAAAAATTGTTGCACAACGGGACCTGGGCGACAATTCCGGCCAAGGGTGAACTCGACATTGAGCGGCCGATATTTATTGACGCAATGCCTCAGGGAAAGAAGCGCGAGACCCGCTGGGAACAGTTCCTGTCTGGATGGGGTATCTCTTAGCCCGAAGTCTGCCGGCCGGTGGAGGCTGCAAAACCATGGCCATTGTGTGGTGGGGGCCATTGCCCGGGGATGGAGCCGGCGATACCGCCTCGCAGTCCCCGCAAAGAAACCGCTCCTCACGATCGGGACTGTATCGGCTGTGCCAGAGGAGTTCCCCAATACCGCAGTCCGGTTCATTGCCGCTATCAAAAATCTGATGAAATCTGATACTCCAGCTTTGCCGGAGCCCTGACTTCAGGCATTGATTCTCTTGACGCTTCACCGACCACCGCCGGCATAACCGGTCTTACACGGTCTCCATCCGCCTGTGGCGGAACACCGGGAAGCTCAAACCCGGCCAGTTCGCCAGATTCTTCGCCGCGTTGGCGTCGCGGTCGTTCAGCACTCCACAGCCACCGCACCACCACCCACGATCAGCAAGCGTGAGGTCATCGTTCCTCCAGCCGCAGCGAGCGCACAGCTTCGACGATGCAAACCAACGGTCCGCCTTCGCGTACTCCGCTCCGTACCACCGGCACTTGTACTCCAGCTTCGTGAGGAAGCCCGACATACCGGCATCGGCGATGGCTCGAGCCAAGCGCCGATTGCGGACCATCCCCGCCACGTTCAGGGATTCCACCACCACCCGGCCCGCAGACTTGGCTATCGCCGTCGTTGCCTTATGGTGGTTGTCATTCCGAACGTTGACTATCCTGGCATGAAGCCGGCGACGATTCACATACAGACTTTCGCGCCGGTCGGATTGCTGGGTCTTGCCGTGGACGTTCCGACTGCGGGCGATGGCATTGTCCAGACGCCGCAGCCGTTTCAGTCCTGAATACAACGCCCTGGGGTTCTCCACCGTGAGCCCATCCGAGCAGGTCGCCATGGTGCCCACGCCCACGTCAACGCCGATGGTGGGACCAGCCTTCACCGGCGGCGGTTCCTGCCCGTCCTCGATGCAGAAGCAGGCGAACCACGTCCCCGCTGTCCGGTTGATAGTCACCTCCTGGATGGAACCGGGGAACCGCAGTGCCTCAACCATCGCCACCTGTCCGATCTTGGGCAGGATGACCACCTTGCCGTCCGCTCTCACCGTATCCGGCCCGTTATCTGCTCTGAAGCCCTGCTCGTGCGTGCGCCGCTTGAAACGGGGGAACCCAACCCGACGGTCGGTACGCTGACCGGACTTCACTTTGCGGCGATACTCTCCCCAGCCTGCGGTGGCCTGGCCCAAGTCGATGATGGCGTACTTGGCCACGTTCTGGGACAGCTCCGCTCCCCACGGCGCAATCATGCTCTTGATCTTATTCCATCGTGGCCGCAAGGTCCGCTCCGTGAGCCAATCGCCCACATCCAGGCCAGCCTTGAACTCGCCCAGCGCCCAGTTATAGGCGAAACGAGCGTAACCCGCCTGCTGCCCGAACCAGACCTCCTGCTCGGGCGTGGGCTTTAGCGCAATGCGGTGGGCCTTCTTCATGATCCGATGCTACCGGAACCTTTGGGCCTCAAGCAATGGCCAAGTGTCAGGGAAGGACCTCCCCCTGGCAGATAACAGCAGGTTCTATCAGCCAGTAATAGGTTTTGCGGAGCAGTTATGAACCCCGTTGCAGGGCACTCCCCCTCATCGCAACTCCCCGGTTATCCTATTGCAGTTCGGATCCCCAAATCTCCCACCAACCAGCAGGATCTGGAGAAATTACTCAGTATTGCCACATTTTTTGCAGCCAATAATACACCTTTCACATAGCCAAGAAAATAGACTAGAGGCGGCCCTGAGCTTAAAGGGCAGGGAACCGGGAGCGACACCCCCCAATTTGCTGACGCTCCCAATCCGTTGGACAGGACACCTCGCTCCCGGCCTCCTATGGGATTTCCTCCCTGGCGGGATATGGGCGCCGCCTGCAGGCAAGCTCATAACGTTAGTGTCCTGTCTGCCGGGGCCTCCAGCCCCATGGCTCAGGGCTGTTGGAGGGGGCGGGCAGGCCACCAAGCCGGGCTGTCGCCTTTTACGGATGCGGGAATCAAAGAAATCAAAGGAGGAGAGGGTTCTTTGCTCCCGCGCCCTGAGGTGTGACTCGAAAGACCGGACTTCCCGGGAGGTAACTGCAGCGCTGGGCCCTTCAGCTGGGGCATGGGATTGAGGCTTCGCCACTCCGGTGGCCGCCAGTCAGGGCGAAGGGGGCACGACTGGCCACCCGAGCGGCCTGCCGCCGGTCTATAGTCTTTACAAGTATGCCGCACTAAATGGACAGGGAGGAGCGGTGTGGAAGAATGCGAGCACTACTGGGTAATCCCCAACACTCCTGACGGGACGTGCCAGGGCATCTGCCGCAAGTGCCAGGCCCGTAAAGAGTTCGTAAACCGGATGCCGGGCAACGACATGCGCGAGTGTCCCGTTCAGCAGACCATTAGAATGGTGACCAGAGGTCGTTATGTCCCCGAAGCCGCCGGAGAATAGGTGGGTCTTCGTAACCAGCCACAGGAGCCGAAGCTTCGACAGGGTTTACCACACGAACAGTGACCGCCGGCTCGTGGTCCGGGCCAAGAGCAAAGGCGAGTATTTTGGCAGGGTATCTCATTGGGAGGCCAGGCAGATGGGCAGAAACAGAGAATGCGCCGACTGCAAACGTCAAGATGAGCAGGAGGTCGGAGATGCACCAGATAGCTCTACTTCAGATCCTGGCGCATGTGCTGGTAATATGTGGATTCCTCTTGGTGTTCATCTTTAGGCGAGACCTGCTTCTGAACTCTCAGACTCCCACTGCCGGCAAGACCCTGGGGTATCTTGGCGCTCTGATTCTGCTGGTCGGACTCCTGGCAGAGCTGGTCATCTACATTTACAGCGTCGCGAACCTCTCGGGATGGTATTCGTTCTCCGGCTAGCGATGAGGCAAGAGAGCAGTGTCCGCATTGATCGCACGCCACGCCCGCACCGGGTCAAGGCTGAAATCCATCAGGTCTGCGGCTACCGGTGCCCTGCCACCGCCGAAGAGCAGGGGAAGGAGATGTGGCCCTGCCACGTACGGATGTTGGCTGACGACGCACTTTCGTGGTTAATCGTCCTCATGGCTGGAACATTGGCTTGTTTCCCTAGAACCAGTACGTTGTCGCGGGTGAAGACTGAACGAACCCACCAGCCACCAGACGAGTCCATCGACCCAGGCTGATTCTTTAGTGGGCACGACCTTACCAGCCAGGCCGAGCGCCATCAGCGGCAAGCACGTCAACGACCAACTTAGGGCGTCAAGGGAGAAAAAGTTCAGGGAATGTTGACGGCAGGCGGGCCCTGGCTCCTAAATTTCGCCGGATTTCTGCTTATGCCCTTAGGATTCTCGTCCACCTTGCCGGCAGCCACAGGGTTGCTCTGCGGCTGGCGGATGCGATCCTTGTCCGTTCGGCGCGCCCTGAGCATCGGCGTGGTTGCAGGACCTGTCGCATTCTTGCTCAGTGTGGGGGCGGTGCTGGTGACCGCGCCATGCCTTGCGATGATGATGTTACCCATATCCCCGGCAATAGCGTAGCTGGTTTGCTGGAGAGCGGGCAGCAGAAGTCAGGAGCGACCTACCGTGGTCCATCCAGATGCACGATTACTATTTCGTCGGTAGGCAGTTGGGGGCCACCCTTTGGTATGTATTCGGCTAGTCACTCCCGGCCTGCTTGTGAAACGTAGCATTACTTTGCAGTCCGTTCCAGCTTGCGGATACTGTGGCCGCGGTAATCGCAAAGATCCCGAGTGCGATCGTGGCCTTGCGACAGCTACCGGTTGCAGTGCGAGATCCGCGGCCGGATAGGGTGTAGATTGTTGTTGCACCCGGCAGGACGAATTGCCCGTGTCCGTGTTCCCCTAGACCACAGCAAGGACAGGAGATTACCCATGTTGCGAAGCCAGCAGACCGAGGCAGGATTGCTTATCGTCGTTGAGGGACGGATCGACGGCGCTACTGCGGAGGTATTCAAGAATGCGGTGCTTTCGGAGGTCCGCGAGGAGGTCCGGGCCGTGATACTGGACCTGGCCGCCGTTGTCTATGTCAGCAGTGCGGGACTGCGCGCCCTCCTCCAGATTGCCAAGGCGATGAAACAGGATGTCCGACTCTGCTGCCTTCGCCCCGAGGTCATGGGTGTCTTCGCAATGAGCGGATTCGACCGCCTCCTGTCGGTGTTTGAGTCCCAGGAGGATGCTTTCGCCGGAACGGGTTCCTAAGCCCTGGCAAGCATGATGAAATATGAGCGACGAGTTTCTGCTGCCGATAGAAGTGTTTTATTTTGCGCCGTTTCTTATTGGACCCGTCACCGGCGGGATTTGCGGCAAAGTAATGTCCAACCTTCGCGTCTGGCACGGGCTGCTCCTGGGCGTCTTTCTGGGTCCCGTCACGGTAGTTCCCACCTTCACCATCGCCTTAGTCTCCTGGGCATCCACGGGGTCCGATGAAATGTCGGCGGGTGCCCAGGTAATTCACTTCCTGGTGATTTTGTGCGTAATTCCGGCGACGTGGGGGCTCTGCTTCCTGGTGAGCCGGTTGAGGGAGGAGGCAGACGATGGTGGTTGATAGGATGGAAGCAGTCCTTGATTGCTGGGATCTCCTAACATTGCAGTTGCTGGCTGCTATCATCGCCAATTTAACAAAAAGCGAAATCACCAAGATGGAATTGACCCTCCTGAAGGATAAAACATCTTCACGGAAATTCCGTGGAGGTGCTGCAGAGAGATTGTTAAATGCGGGAGAATTGAAATAGATATACGAGATGCAGGGAGTGGGCTGTTCGACACGGGAGATTGACCTGAGGTGGCGTATTGCCTGGAACACGGCCCGCCGGTATCTGAAGACGCCGGAGCCGGTGAAGCCCAAGTCCCGGCAATCAAGGGGATCCAAGCTGGACCCTTATTTGGAGAACGTGGACCGGCGCATGGCAGAATGGTTGGAGACCTGGGAGGTGCTGTGTCGGGAGTTGCAGGGACTGGGCTACCAGTGAGGCTGCTCCCTGGTGGGGAAGTATGTGCCCCCGCGTCGCCGGCGAATCCAGGCCCAGCGACGGTGCGGTTCGAGGCGGCGCCCTTGGAACAGGCCCCGTTGGACTAGCAGCCTGTCCGGGGAATATCCTCAGGCGGCTATTGGGGGACGCCACAGGTGGTTGGATGCGGGTGAAGCCATGAATGGCTGGGTCCTTGTCAGCAAGGAAGCGTTCCCGCTGGACCCGGAGGGGCCGGCGCCCCTA
>JAJEDS010000199.1 GCA_022821365.1 Dehalococcoidia bacterium
TCCACGAAGGGCACGAAGGGGCACTAAGGTGGGGATGTTTTGATAATCGTTCCATTTTGGCCCGTTTTAGGGGATTTATCCACGAAGGGCACGAAGGGGCACTAGGGTGGGAATTTTAGATAATCGTTCCATTTGGTTCCGTTTTGGCCTGTTTTAGAGGATTGCCCCGGGCCAGGGCAGACACATAGGTCTGCCCCTACGGTTGTTGTTGACCCCGTGGCAGGGCGGCCACAAGGGCCGCCCCTACGAAGGGTGGAGGTTCGGTGTTGTCATGGTTTAATGGTGGAGGGATGTTATGCGGATTGGCAAGTGTGTAGTGTCAGGGGTTGGCGGCACAGTTGCGTGTGGGTGCAATGATTCCTGGATACCGGCTTTCGCCGGTATGACGATATCGGCGGACAGCCCGTTCCCCCTGACTCTGAACAGTTACTCGCCGATAAGGCGGGGAAGACAGGATTCCCAGTCCCGTTCATTTTCCCAAGCCGGCGGGCGGCGCGATGGGGTGGGAGGCGATTATTCCACTATAATGCGACCAATCCCAAATCTGCATACCGGCGGTGTTTTATGGTCGTTACACCCTTTCGGATAGAAATTTCCGATTCCGTGCTGGAGGACCTGCGGGACCGGCTGGCCCGCACCCGATGGCCGGACGAAATTCCCGGGTCGGACTGGACCTACGGTTCCAACCTGGCCTACGTCAAGGAACTGGTTGAGTACTGGCGGACCGAGTTTGACTGGCGGAAGCAGGAGGAGTACCTCAACTCCTTTGACCACTTCCGCACCACGGTGGACGACCTGGGCATCCATTTCATTCACGCCAGGGGCAAGGGTCCCAACCCGCTGCCCCTGGTAATCACCCACGGCTGGCCCAGCACCTTCTTTGAAATGGTGAAGGTTATCCCACGTCTCACCGACCCCGGGGCTTACGGCGGCGACCCGGCCGATTCCTTCGACGTGGTGGTACCGTCCATGCCCGGGTATGGTTTCTCGGACGCGGCGCAGGTCGGCGGGATGAGTTCAACGCGAGTAGCGGACTATTGGACAAAGTTGATGACGGAGAACCTGGGCTACCCGCGGTTCGTGGCCCAGGGCGGCGACTGGGGCGCCAGCGTAACCGCACGCCTGGGATTTGGCTACCCCGATGCGGTAGCCGGCATTCACGTAACCGCCGTCTCCAGCGCCGCGATGACGCCGGACCTGGGGGAGGGGGCGCGGCCCCTGTCGGAGCGGGAAAAAGCGTTGATTGAAGAGCGGGCCCAGTGGCGGGAGGCAGAGGGCGGCTATTCCCACATCCAGGGCACAAAACCCCAGACCCTCTCATACGGGTTGAATGACTCACCGACGGGGCTGGCGGCGTGGATAGTGGAGAAGTTCCGCACCTGGAGCGACTGCGGCGGCGACGTGGAGTCGAAGTTTACGAAAGACGAGTTGCTGACCAACATCACGCTGTACTGGGTTACCAACTCCATCGGCTCTTCGGTACGGCTGTACTACGAGTCGCAGCATAACCCGTGGGTCTTCGGCCCGGGGGAGTGGATTACGGTGCCCACGGCGGTGGCCCTGTTCCCGGTGGACCTGAGCCACCCGCCCCGGGAGTGGGCGGAACGGTCGTACAACGTGCAGCGGTGGACGGAGATGCCGCGCGGGGGACATTTCGCGGCGCTGGAGGAGCCGGACTTGCTGGTGGAGGATATGCGGGAGTTTTTCAGGGGGGTGAGGTAGGGGGGCTGATCGTGCTGACCGAAAGGGATTGCGATGCCTGGTGGAACTTCACTTATAGGTTATGGCATTTCTTTATTCGAAGGAGGGACTGAGTTCCTGCCCGTAGACATGACACTTGCCCATATACATGAAGAAACCAGTTTGAGAATATACTCCTACTCCATTAGCTGCGAGTCGCTAATGTGGACGTGTTAGAATCCCGTGCACAATAGAAGAAATTCCAACTGTGGGAAGTATATATACTCGGCGGGACCATAAGTAAATGACACCAAATTTGACGATGGAGCAATTGTCGCTAACTTACGTCAGGGCCGTTGCAGCAAGAGCGGGATATCAGGTCATACGACCTGAGCCGGACATTGATAGTGTTGACGGAATATTGTTATCGAACGCAGGCCAAAGGCCGAGAATAGATTTCCAAGCGAAGGCAACTTCACAAGACGTTCTTCGAGCCGATGCCTTACATTACCCTCTACCGGTAAAGAACTACAATGATCTTCGCGCCGAAACCATCTCACCTCGAATTCTTGTGGTTCTGTTGATGCCAAGCGAAGATGACCAATGGATATCTCAAAGCGAAGAGGAACTCTGCATCCGTTATTGCGCCTATTGGTATTCCCTGGAGGGTCAACCTTCTACAACCAATACCAACAGTATTACAGTTCAAATACCTTCGGGCAATGTATTCACAGTTGATCAACTAACGGGTTTGATGGCTAAAGTTGAACGAGGTGAATCACTATGCTAGTTCAAATTCGTGACCGAAAGTCTTTGGAAAGACTTCCAATAGTCAATTTGCGTTCTTACCTTCTGTCTCGCGGCTGGACTAGCGTGGGTCCTTGGGGAGATAGGCCAGCGATCATTTTTGCGAAGGAAGATGAGAATAAGAACCGGGAGATCCTTGTACCCACGAGGGATACGGTTGCTGACTACGCAGAGAGAATTGCCGAAGCTATAGCTATTCTGGCCGAGGTTGAGGAGCGTTCCCAGCTGGACGTTTTTCAGGACTTATCCGCTTCAGGAGCCGACGTCATACGGTTGCGTTCTTCAAATGGACCATCAAAAGATGTTGTTGTCCAGCGATTCTGTCCCGTTAAATGGAAAGCGAAAATGTCACCATGGTTAGTCGGCTGAGATGGTTAGTCGGCTGCGATCTGGACTTGGGCCAGGGCTTCGGCCTTGGCCCGCTCCTTGGCGCTGAGTAGTT